>JANYGM010000053.1 GCA_025362415.1 bacterium | reverse complement strand
TAAAACAAAAGCCGTTGTTTGTGAATACAAACAACGGCTTTTGTTTTGTTATTTTAAACTAAGTAGATTGTTATAATTTGATAAAAAAGATATGCAAGCATTTAATTATCAAACATTTGTATTCATTCCTAATTCACAATTACCCTAAATTTTCTAAAAATTTCAATAAAAAATCACTTTCGGGATTTTTTGAAAGATTTTTATAAGATTTTTGAAGAAGATAAATAAATTGTCTTTTTTCCTCTTCCGAAAACCCCATCAAAGCCTCATTATTCATATTTTCAATAGCTTCTCCAATTTCTACAACAGTTTTTTTGCCCTTACGAGTGAGTAGAAGTACATAACTACGTTTGTCTGTACCTTGTTCACGTATGATGTAGCCTTTTTTAATAAGAAAGTTAATGATACGCACCATTCCTGCCTTATCAATTTTGAGCAAATCAGCTATATTTTGTTGAGAAATAGTTTTTTTACTTTGTTCACTTTCCTCTATTATCCATAAAATGATAAAATATTTGTCTAATTGCGTAAATTCTAACTCTACAGTAAGTGTTTGAAGATACATTTTGTCAATTAGTCCAAAATAAAGAGAAAAGAAATAATCTGTTTTTTTCATATTAAAATTTTAGTAATTGTGAATTGTAAATTGTGAATTTGCTATCGTACACTATTTTAAAAAGAATTGTGGTCTGTACCGTAATGCAATGAAGGTCTGACCATAATTCTTTTTAAAACGAACTTAGTAATACATTGCAAATAACTTCCTAGTTCGCTTCTTTTTAACACTAAGTTCATTAAGAAATACACACTAAGCAGGCACTAAGAAATACAAAATTAGGATTTTATTTACAACTCATTACTTACTCTTTATTATTAGTGGTCAGACCTCCGTTCCACTACGGTACAGACCACTAATAACAAAGAGTGTACGGTAACAAAAATTGTGAATTGTGAATGAATACAAATCACAATAAAATTGTATTTAATTCACAATTCACAACTCACAATTCACAATTATTTAGGCGTTTGCTTTTGCAAAAACTTTTTCTAATGCTTGTGTTATTTTAGAAGAAAGCGTTTGGAGTTGTTCGTCTGTCCACGCTACTTTTACGACCAAAGAAATCAGTCTTTGCATCAAATTTTCTGTTTTTGGAAGGTGCAAATTATTGTAATCTTGTGGCGCACCAAGCAAATGAACGACCATTTTCATAGGTGAATTCATATTGCGCAAATGCTCCCAATTACGAATATAGTGATAATTATTATCATACCAATATTGTACTCCTGTTATGTCAGGAACACCCAAAGCCTTAAGTTCTGCCACTACTGCTCGTGCTGTGGTTTCGTCTGGTAAGAAAAAGTCCATAAAAGTAGCTGCATCACCGTTTTCATCAGGAATATGCCTAAAACTCACCTCTGGGAATTTAGCTAAAGTGTCGTGTAAAACTTTCTTATGTTTACGTTGTTGCAACAAGATATAATCAATTTTGCGGATTTGTGCAAGTCCAACGGCAGCATTCATTTCGCCCATACGGTAGTTGAAACCCACTATTGGGTGATTTTCTGCACCTCTATTGTCGCCAAGATGGTCGTGTCCGTGGTCAGAAAATTGTTCAGCTTTATGGTAAAGATTTTCATCATTACAAATAATTGCACCACCTTCACCACAAGTAATAATTTTGAAAAAATCAAAAGAAAAACAACCCATTTGCCCAAAAGTGCCTGCTGCTTTTCCTTTGTAGCTTGCGCCCAAACCTTGTGCTGTATCTTCAATAAGTAAAAGATTAAATTCTTTACAAATCTCCAATATTTCTGTGATTTTAGCCATAGCACCGCACATATGCACAAGCACAATAGCTTTAGTTTTTGGCGTGATAGCGGCACGAATACCCTCTGGCGAAAGGCAAAGCGTTTCATCTATTTCTGCAAAAATTGGTAAAGCACCACCCAACATTGCACCCTCTGCAGTAGCAATATACGTAAATGGAGGCACAATCACCTCATCACCCGCACCAATGCCACAAGCTGCCATAGCAATAGCCACTGCTGTAGAGCCACTTGTGCAGGAATGAGCGTATTTTACGCCATTAAATTTAGCTAATTCTGCTTCAAAATCTCTTGATTTCCAATGATTTTTGCGTATAGAGTCGTGGTTATACCTAAACAAAACACCTGTTTCTAACACATCATTTACTTCTTTGCGCTCTTCTGCGCCAAATAATTCACTTCCTGGCATATTTATTTTTTTTAAGTTGAGTATTTTTTGCTCAAAGATAAGTATTTTTAATTGTGAATTATAAATTTTGAAAGAAAAATTAGTGTAACTTGTTCTTTATCAACCTAAAAAAAGCTATTGTTAAATTTTTGAAAAGTTGGTATCCTAATGTAATGAAAGTCTGCCCATTCAGAAATCTAACAATACAAGGCAAAAAATGTATTTTTCTCAATAAAAATACATTTTTTCTTGTTAAAATACTATTTCATTCTTATATTGCGCACCTAATTTGTAAAAAATATTTTTATCCTTAATAAAGTTCACTTTTAGGAAGTTTTTTTAGCAAAGTTTTCAAAAAATCTTATCATACAAAATCCAATATAAAAAAATGACAGATATTACTGCAAAAGCTGAATCTTGGGGTTCTCGTGTAGGTCTTATACTCGCAATGGCGGGAAATGCCGTAGGTTTAGGTAATTTTTTGCGCTTCCCTGTGCAAGCCATACAAAATGGTGGAGGGGCGTTTATTATCCCTTATTTGGTTTGTTTTTTGCTGATGGGTATTCCTCTGTTGTTTGTAGAATGGAGTATGGGGCGTTTTGGAGGCAAATTTGGGCATCATAGTACGCCTTTTATCTTGGATTCTATGGATAAACGTGCTTTTTGGAAATATGTAGGCGTTTTTGGGATTTTTACTAATTTGGCAGTAGCAGCTTATTATTGCTATTTAGAATCTTGGACACTTTCTTATGTCTATCACTCTATTATGAGAGATTTTGCAGGGCAATCTCCTGAGCAAATTGCAGGTTTCTTTGGCAATTATACTGGCACTCCTGGTGCAGAAACTTATGTTTTTTGGATTATCTGTTTGGTTTTGAATACTTGGATTTTATCACGAGGTTTGAGTGGTGGCGTTGAAAAAGTGGCAAAAATTGGTATGCCTCTACTTATTATTTTTGGTATTTTCTTGGCAGTAATGGCTTATACAGTAAAAGCTGGCACAAATGGAGCAATAAATGATGGAACAGTAGGACTAAATTTTCTTTGGACACCTGATTTTAGCACTATTTGGTCGGCAAAAGTATGGATGGCTGCTGCAGGGCAGATATTTTTTACGCTTTCTGTGGGTATGGGTTCTATCCAATGTTATGCTTCTTATGTTAAACCAAAAGAAGATATTGCACTCAACGCAATGTCAGCAGGCTGGATGAACGAATTTGTGGAAGTTGTCTTAGGAAGTGCTATTATTATTCCTATTTCTGTGGGTTATTTAGGCATTGATAAAGTCGTTGAAATGACTAAAAATGGTGGTTTAGGGCTTGGTTTTCAAACCTTACCTTATCTTTTTGAACAATGGGGAAGCACGCTTGCAGTGATTTGTGGTGCTTTTTGGTTTGGTTTATTGTTTTTTGCGGGGATTACATCCTCTCTTGCAATGGGTACACCTTGTATGGGTTTCTTGCAAGATGAGTTTGGTTGGAAACGTGAAAATGCCGCTTGGGCATTTGGAGGAGCAGTTTTTATTTTAGGTCTGCCAACTGTTTTATTCTTTAATTATGGCGTTTTTGATGAATATGATTATTGGGCTGGTACGTTTTCTTTGGTAGTTTTTGCTATGATAGAAATTATTTTGTTTGCGTGGGTTTTTGGTATGGAAAAAGGTTGGAAAGAAATCACAACTGGCGCAGATATTCAAATACCAATAGCTTTCAAATTTATCATTCAATATGTTACGCCTGTCCTTTTAGCAGGGGTTTTCATTAGTAATATTCCATTTTTAATAGATAAAATTACTAATGCTGATATTTATACAGAGCTTGCAAAAACAACTGATGTTGCTAAAAAAGAATTTTTGGAGAAAAAAATAATCTATGTAAATATGGCTAGATTACTTCTTTTGGCAGTTTTTGCAGGTGTTTCGTATCTTGTGTATGTAGCTTATGAGAAACGCAAGCGTGAAGGTAGAATTTCATAACTAATATTTTCAATAAACTAAAAAGCCTTCTCAAAGTTTGAGAAGGCTTTTTTTAAAATAATCTAAAACAAAAGCCATCAAACTCATAATAAATGAGGTAACAAACTTACCACTTGGATAGACACTGTATTTTTGAAAAATTAATTTGGGAAAAACTCAAAAATTCTTAAGATTGTAATTGTATGATATTAACTGGTACTTTTACAATTTGTTTGAGGTCTTCACCTGTTTGGAGCATATCCTCGTCATCTTGGTCGTAAAACCAACTAACAGAAACTTGCTTGCCTGCCAAAAATATCTTTTCTATTTTTTTCAAAATACCCAAAATATACATAGAAGAGCTAGTATTAAAATAATCTAACTTAAAAGTAAGTACCGTAGATGCTGCAGGTTGTGCATCATATTTATCCAACCACTCCAAAAGAGGCTCATAAAACTGATACGAATTTTCAGGTATGGAACGCCCAGTAATCTCTAATGTTCCGTTTGCTACGTGAAAAGAGATTTTAGGAGTTTTTGGGGTAGATTCTATAATAATATTATCCATAGTTATATTTTTAGTTTAGTTACTTATGCTAAATTATGATGTTTTATATTTGTTAAGTATATTTTATTAAGCACTTTTTGGGGTACTTTGTATGGTTGCTTCCAAAATAAAAAGAATTTTGTCTTGATTTTCTTGCTCAAAATGATATTTTATATTCCCATTTGCTCTGCGTGTCATATCAATAAAACCCAAACCAGCACCGCCACCAGTATAGATTTTGGGCATTTCTAAGATAGTAATATAAACAGAACGTAAGTCGTCAGCAGACATTTGCGCCACATTATCTACTCGTTTTTTGAGTGCTTGCGCCCTTATTTTGGTAACGTGATTTCCAATAAATAACTGATAATCATTGTTATTATTAGCAATGATTAAAAAACATTCTTTCAAAGCATTTGCGTCTGCTACGCCTTCTTGGAAATAATGGCAAACATTTTGCAAGCCTTCTATCAAAATATTGACAAGTGTTTTTGTGGTTTTTACAGATTCTTTTGCCAAAAACATTTTTCTTTCTACAAGTCGTACCAAATCACCTATTGTTTCACCATCAAATTCACCTTTGTAAGATAAAATAGTGTTTTCTGTATCAATGGAGTATATATTTGTACGCATAAAGTTATAAATTATGTTTTATTTCTGATAAGAACTGCAATATAAGAAAAATAATATGAAGTTTTAAATAAGTAGGGAAAAAAGCGCAAAAGTTCAATATTTTTGAACAAAAGAGAAAAATTAAGTAGGTCTTTCTAATTAGTTTATGTTATAATAATACCAAAATGATATATAATTAACTGATTAATAGCATTTTGTATTAATTCACAATTCACAATTAAAAATTCACAATTACTTAGCATCATTACCAACCACTTGCCAAAATATCTGCAATATGAATTACTTTAATTGGTTTTTTATTTTTGTTGATAAATGCTTCCAAATGCAATAAACAAGAGTAATCTGTAGAAACAATGTATTCTGCGTCTGTATCCAGCGCATTTTGCACTTTTTGTTCTGCCATTCCTGTAGAAATCCCTTGAAATTTTACGGCAAAAGTACCTCCAAAACCACAACAAGTTGTATTATCTTTCATTTCTACAAGCTGCAAACCTTTTACATTTTGTAATAATTCTCGTGGAGCAGCAGAAATACCACATTCACGTAAGGCACTACAAGCATCGTGATAAACAACTTTATGTGGAAATTTCGCCCCTTTTATATCATTTATTTCCAAAATATCTGTCAGAAATTCTGAAAACTCAAAAGCACGCCTTTGCAAAACTTGATATTGATTTAAGTTTTCGCCAGACAAGAAAAAATTTTCGTAAGAATTGCGTATCATACCAATACAAGATGCAGAAGGCGCAACAATATAACGGTTTTCATCAGCCTCTTTGTTTTGAAAATCTTTCAAAAATTTTTCTCCAATAGTTTTCGCTTCATTAAAGTACCCAGCGTTGTAGGCAGGTTGCCCACAGCAAGTTTGATTTGTGTTATAACGCACTTCACAGCCCAGTTTTTCTAGTATTTTTATCATACTAAAACCTATTTCTGGCGCAAGTTGGTCAATAAAACAAGGTATAAATATATCTACAATCAATTTTTTATTTGTTTTCAAATTCTCTCAAATATCTTTTATTTTTTTCAGATTTCAAAATATTTTTTGTATTTATCACAAAAAAATGAAGTAAGGAAGTGAAGAAGTATAGCAATGAAGTTTTTAAGTTTTCTTGTAAATCAAAAATCTTTCTTTATTTTGCACTATGGTAACTCACAACTCACAATTTACAACTCACAACTCATTTTATGTCTATTAAAAGAGTTCATTTATTTTACCGTGATATTCTCAAAATGTTGCGTTTAAGTTTGCCTATCATCATAGCGCAACTGGGAAGCGTATTTTTTGGGATTATTGATACCATTATGGTTGGTAATATGAGCGGGAAAATAGGTAAAGATTCTTTGGCTGCTGCTGGCTTTGCAAATACCCTGTTTTTTTTGATTGCTTGCGTAGGGATTGGTATTTTTGCGGCTATTGCTCCACTTGTAGCGAAAGCAAAAGGAAGCAAAAATAAACACGAATGTGGACTTATTTTTTATGGTGGAATGAAAATGTCTTTTTTAGTGGGAGCAATTCAAACCGTAGTTTTACTTGTTATTTGCCATTTCTTTTGGATATTTGACCAAAAACCAGAAGTAGCTACACTTGCTGTAAGTTATTTGCGTGTAATAGCCTTTTCTACTGTCCCTATGATGTTTTTTTTGGCGGTTAAAAATTTTAGTGATGGGCTTTCTTTCACCAAACCTGCTATGATAATTACTATTATAGGTTTAGTAATCAATGTTTTTTTTAATTGGATATTGATTTATGGCAATTTAGGTTTTAGCGGAATGGGACTTTATGGCTCTGGACTTGCCACGCTGGTAGCACGTGTTGTAATGGCGTGTTTTATGATTATTTATGTTTTAGAATCAAAATTTTTCCAACAATATCTTCCTAATGTGCTTGCACAACACCCCACAACAATATTCTCTAAAAAAATATTAAAATTAGGTTTTCCTAGTGGTATGATGTATTTTTTTGAAATGGGGGCATTTTTTGGTGTAGCAGTGATTGTAGGCAGAATTAGTACAGGCGCACTTGCCGCAAGTAATATTATTTTAAGTATAGCAACTTTTACTTATATGTTGGCAGCAGGCGTGTCGTTTGCAGGAGCAATTTCTGTGGGAAGTGCTATGGGAGTGCGCAACAGAGCAAAAATTTTGCGTGAAGGAAAGATAAGTATTGGGCTTGTAGTGGCACTTATGCTAGTTAGTTCATTGTTATTGATGCTTTTTGGGACAAATATTATTCATCTTTACAACAAAGAAGATGACGTTTTACAAGTGGCACTTCCTTTACTTTCTATTTTTATTTTTTATCAGTTAGCTGACGGTTTGCAAGCAGTTGGTGTGGGTATTTTGCGAGGACTTTCTGACGTGAATATTCCAACATTGATGGCTATTTTTTCTTATTGGATTATTGGTTTGCCACTTAGTTATGTACTTAGTGAGTTTTTTTGGTTGGGGGTACAAGGTGCTTGGATAGGGCTTTCTGTGGGTTTGGGCATTTCTGCTATACTTCTTACAACAAGATTTTTTATTTTGGCAAAAAGAGATAACTTAATGATGAACGAAAAACCTGTTTTAACAATAGAAGAACCACAGTAATTGTGAATTTTAAATTGTATTTCATCTGTGCATCTGTGGCAAAAAAATAAGTGCCACTAAATTAGTGACACCTATTTGGTAGTTTACAAAAACAACTTTTCTATCTTTTACATTTTACTATCTTCTATGTCAGGCTTTTGTGTTCATAATTATTAAGCCCAAACATTATTTACTTTACGAGAATATTCTACGACAATATTATCTACCTGCTCTAAAGAAATTCCCAAACCTTGAAAAACGGCTCTAATTTTTTGGACGTTTTTCTGAAAAACATTATGCCAACTTGCAGAATAAGGGTCGCCTCCGTTCATAAGTGGCAAGCTATCTTTTGTAGGCAATTTTAATTCCTCAATAATAGCTTCTTTAAGCGCATTCAAATCATTTTGATACTTAATGACCGTATAAGAAAGTTTTGTGGTGTCTTCATCAAAAAGTCTTAGTAGGTTTTGTGTGTCTGTGGTGTTATTTTGCGGTCTCATTGTCGTAATTGTTTAATTTTGTGGTGATGTTTACTAATTTGTACTAACTTTTAATTCTCTAAACAAATTTCTTAGAACCTAAATATCTGTAAAATCTTTAAACGACTTAGTAGCTTGCGCTTTATATAAGTCTATACGCAAGGCTCAAAAAAAGGTTACAAAAAGGTTGTTTTTTTTTAGATTTTTTTTCAAATAAATTCAAAATAAATTCAAAAACCTATTCAAAATGCTAAATTAGCACTTCTTATTTTTGAAAAGTTACATATTTTTTTGAAAAAATAGCAATTTGATGTAAGACATTTCTTGTTTTTTATCAGACCAACTAAAAAAATATTCTCTATTGGTTTATGTAAAAGTTTTCTTAATTTTGTCAAGTATTAAGAAATAATTTGTATTCCTAATTCACAATTCCTAATTCACAATTTACAATTTGCTTATTCCTATGGAAAAAATCACCCAAATGACTGAACAGTACGCCCAAAAAGTAGCCAAAATTACTAAAAGCTACCAAACTATGGCGCAAATCCCAGAAATTGACCTTGCCACCTCACCAAAAGAACTCGTTTGGAATGATGGCAAAATAAGCCTTTTTCGTTATAAAAATAACGCAAAAACTACCGTAAAAGTCCCTCTACTTATTGTTTATGCCCTTGTGAACAAACAAGATATGATGGATTTGCAACCTGATAAAAGTGTTGTGCGCAAAATGCTTGCGCTAGGTTTAGATGTCTATATTATGGATTGGGGAACTATCACTCGTGCAGACCGCTATACCACAATGAACGACTATATCAACGGCTACATCAATGGGGCAGTTGAGTATATGAAAAAGGCGCACAACTTGCCAAAAGTAAACCTTTTGGGCGTGTGTCAGGGCGGAACTTTCAGCACAATTTATGCCGCAATGCACCCAGAAAACATTAAAAACCTTGTTGTAATGGTTGCGCCTATTGATTTTTCTAATAGAGATGGTTTGTTGTTCCGTTGGGCTATTGATATGGACGTTGATGCCCTTGTGGACAATGGCGGCGGTATTGTGTCTGGTGAACTTCTAAATTCTGGCTTTGATATGCTCAAACCGCTTGCCAAAATCAGGAAATATACTGCTATTGTGGACTCGCTTGATGATAAAGAGAAGATGCTTAACTTCCTGCGTATGGAAAAATGGGTAGCAAATAGCCCAGACCAAGCAGGAGAATGTTTTAGGCAATTCATCAAAGATATGTATCAAGGCAACAAACTCATCAAAGGGGAGCTTGTTTTGGGCGGAGAAACCGTAAATCTCAAAAATATAGATATGCCTGTGCTTAATATCTATGCAGAATCTGACCATTTGGTGCCACCTCCTTGCTCTATTCCGCTTACGGACTTTATCAGTTCCAAAGATTCTAAACTTTATAAGTTTGCAGGTGGACATATTGGCGTTTTTGTTGGCTCACGCTCTCAAAACGAACTTAGTCCAACCATTGTAGATTGGCTAAAACAAAGAGATTAGTCTTTGATGTATGATATATGATGTATGTAGATACGTCACCGCAGTGCGTATCTGCGTAGAACAATGTATTTATCCCAATTTAATTATTATGGTTTTGTTTGCTTTTGTGTTGTTCTACGTGGATACGTACTGCGGTACGTATCTACAAAAGCATCTATATCATTTCAATATTAAATCCCAAAAATAAATCTCTAAAACTATGGAAAACTTCATTACAAGCATCTACGTTGAACATTCTAGGAATGTGAAAGATTTAGAAATTAAACTTTCTGAT
>JANYGM010000125.1 GCA_025362415.1 bacterium | reverse complement strand
GTGAGTAGTGAAATAGTGTGTAGTGAAATAGTGTGTAGTGAAATAGTGAGTAGTGTGTGTGGTGAAATATTGCATAGTTTTTCGTCAAATGTATTCCACTACTCACTACTCACTATTTCACTAAATTAAAACCAGCCTTCTGGAGTTTCGCTACTCTCTAATTTTTTCTCTAAAGCTTTGTCTTTTGAGAGTTGCGGGAAGAAATCTATACCCGTTTTGGCTTCAATTTTATCAATAGAAACAATATAATTTTGTATATTGTCGTGAAAAACTTCATTTGGCATAATAAAAGCAATGGCTTTTTTGTTTCTAATATCTAAAATTACTTTAAAATACGCAACTGGCACAGAAATCTTGTTTTTTTTGCCTATTTTCTTCATTTTTTCAGCAAAAATTGGACCAGAAACAATGTATAATTCCTTGTCAAAACGCAACCAATAGCGTACTTGTTGCTCCAATTCATTCCATTTCCCTCTGTTGAGTTCGGGTTTTTGCGGACTCATATTGCTCATAAAAAAAGTTTCTGTAAGCAAATTTTTATCATAATTAAAATCTCCCGCAGGTGCTAAATGCCCTCTATCATAACCAGATTTGGCATAATCACTTGGCAAGGCAGAACCAGAACTAACGGCAGGGTCAGGCTTAAATTGCTCACCATCACGACTATTTTTGCCTTTTTCTAAGTTTTTTTGTTCTAATTTGTACGCTACCCATTTTGCTTGCTCGTGTTCTTCTTCATAAGCAAGTGTGTAGGCAGTGTGTTTAATAATTTGGTCGTCTGATTTGATAGCAGGCAACGCAAAATTTTTGTTATTATCAGGATTATTATTGGTATCTTCATCATTATCAGGTATATCTGTGTTTGCGGTGGCACGTCCACGAGAGAAATAAGCAACTTTTATTTCGTAAAGAGTGTCTGAAATAACGTATGCGCCAAGTGTTGCATCTAACAAAGATTTGACAACACGGTTGGAAAGAAACATAAATAAACACAAAATTATGCCCAAAACAATCCCTCCGCCCCATAAAATGCGCTTTTTGAGCAGTTGCATATCTATTCCTTCTGATTTTGCCATTTTATTTTGAAATACGAAGTTTGAAGTACAAAGTTTGAGATACAAGGCACAAAATTTTAGTTATATGCAAAAAACCTACTTTAATGTAGGTTTTTGCATTAAAATAGTTGGGTGAAGTCAAGTGTTTCCATCTGACTTCAAAAACGGTATTAAATATTGATTTCAGAAGAAGAATACAATTTTTTCTCTCAAAGTCTTAAAAGCTACTTCTTGAAGTCAGGTGGAAACACCTGACTTCACAAAAATTCACAATTCACAATTACTTATTCTTCTATTTTGGCAGGCATTGTAAGCACTTTATAGAAAAAGTAAAGCGTTACAAGTGTAATTGCTATTTCAGTTGTAAGCATCATTACGAGGGCAGAACTTGACATATTTTTATTTTTATATTTTGAAAAATGATTTTTGAGCTGATTTTTATCTAAAACGTAAAGATAGTTTTTTTTCTATAAAATGTAAAAGAAAATAGTTTTTTTTAGCTATTTTTGTATTAAAGTCCCCTTTGGGATTTAGGGGCAACAGAAGCAATTTTTGTATTTTCCGAAATCCTTCCCGTTCACAGTATAAATACAAGGATAATACATTAGGTTGTTGTCAGGTGGAAATACCTAATAATAACCTAATGTGCAAATCAGTACAAAACAAGTAATATTTTCATATTTTTAATCATTTATTTAACCAAAACCAAAACAATGAGTACATTTATTCTAGTATTAAAAACTGTGTTTAGTTCAGTTGTATCTGCTGCTGTTTTGGCAGCTATTATTGCCAAAATTGAAACAATGATAAACCCACCTCACCCCATTTAGGAGTCGGAATGGTCATTATATTTTTTGCAGGATATGCCCTTGTAACAGCGTTTGTGTGCAGCCTTATTGGTTCGTTTGTCTGGAGAAATAGTCTGGATGTAAATTGGCTCAAAATAGTAATGGGAGCGGTTATAATAGCTGAAATGGTTGTTTTATTTTTTGTTTTCTATCCTTACATTTTTGGAAACCGTTAGTGGTTATGGTAGTAATTAGCTTCACATTACAAACCAAACCATTAGCAATAAACAGTAACAGAGAAATATTAAAAAAACAAAATCCCTCTCAAAATTACTTTTAAGAGGGATTTTAGTTTTCTTTTTAATGTTGTACTATGCTTTTGCAGGTATTACAGGTGCAACAACTTCTGTAGGTATAACGTGTACAAAAGAACGGTCGTTTTTACCTTTTTTGAAGTGTACAGTTCCTGCTACGAGTGCAAAAAGCGTGTGGTCTTTTCCAATTCCAACATTTTTACCTGGATGATGTTGCGTTCCACGCTGTCTGATAATGATATTACCAGAAATACAAGTTTGTCCACCATAGACTTTCACGCCAAGGCGTTTGCTATGTGACTCACGTCCGTTTCTTGAGCTACCAGCCCCTTTCTTATGTGCCATTGTATAAAAATTTTTAAATCTGTTTTGAACGCTATTTTTAGGTTTATGTCAGATTTTTTGAGTAATAATTGAGAGAAAGTTTTTTAAAAGCTTCTGTTTGCAAATTAGATTTGCATAGAAATTAGATATTGATACCGCTAATATGCACTTTTGTAAGTGCTTGACGGTGACCGTTTTTCTTTTTGTAGCCTTTTCTACGTTTCTTTTTGAAGACAATAACTTTGTCTCCTTTGAGGTGTTCTAGGATTTTCCCAGACACGCTAGCTCCTGCAATAACAGGTGCGCCAATGGTAATATTACCGTCGTTATCAACAAGCATTACCTTGTCAAATTTCACGTCAGCGCCAACTTCGTCCCCTAAACGGTGAGTATAAAGGTATTGGTCTTGTGTAACTTTGAATTGCTGACCTGCAATTTCTACGATTGCGTACATTTGAGTATTTGTTATAAATTGAATAAATAGAGCGCAAAGGTAATACTTTTTTTAGTATTTACAAACTTTTTTACAGTTTTTTTGAAAGTATTTCTTCACAATTCATAATCCATAATTCATAATTCACAATTCACAATTCACAATTCACAATTCACAATTCACAATTCACAATTCACAATTCACAATTCACAATTATTTAGTCTAATAATTCAAATATAATTTCTGCTACTTTTTCCACAAAATTGCGTTGATACTCTTCAAATGGAGTAAAACTGGCTATTTCTATCACACCAAAATTATCATTGATGACATTTTTGATAGGTACAAGCATTAGACTTGTGGGCGTTGCTGCTCCCAAACCAGAAATTATCTTCACATAACCTTCTGGTACTGCATTAATAATGAGCGTTTTAGCATCTTTTGCTACTTGTCCAATAATTCCTTCACCTAATTCGTAGCCGTCTTCTTTTGTTTCTGGCTTATAATAAGCATAACCCGCTGCAAACATTAGCTTTTGTTCAGGTCTATTATAAAGATAAAGTGCCCCTTGTGAGGCTTTTAGTTCGTCACAAACAGCTGAAAGTATTTTTTCATATAATTTTGTTTTGTTTTCTTTATTATTAGTAACAATGGCTTGAATAGCGGTCAAATCTTTCGTTTTGAAAAAATCATTACTACTCAAATCACCATTTTGACCATTATTTTCAGTAGAAGTTTTGATATTCCTTTTCTCTTTAAGTTCTCTATTTTTGGCAGAAAGAAAGCCCACAAGCATCACAGAAAGTAAACCACAAGCAAAAGCCGTAGCAACAGGAATACTTAAAAACAAGATTTGACTTGTGATTTTTGATTTTTGACTGATTTCTACAATGTTCATATCTTTGGCAAGATTATCATCAAAAACAAACAAATCATAGCCACTTTTAATAATTGCTAAGATAAAAACGGTGACAAGAAGGATTATAAATATTTTTATTAGTTTCATTTTTTTTATTTATGTAAAGAATTATAACTGAAATTTTATGGTTTTAAGTAGGTTTGTATCATTAGTTTATGTTTTGATTTAATCAAAAACCAAGTAATCATTTGATTATCAAATTTTTGTATTCATTCACAATTTAAAATTCACAATTACTTAGATAGTTGCTATTTCATATATAATCCTAATTTTAGCTCAATTTTTTCTTGTAGTTTGCTGACAAATTGGTCAATACTTGGCGTTGGCTGATGTGTAAAAGCCGTTAATAAATTAGCTATTGTAGTGGACTTTGTATCAACTAGTTTTAAATTATACAAGTTATTTTTCTCCTCCAAATCATAGATATGATAATGCGTGTTTGATTTTTCATTCTTATTTAAGTCTTTCAAATTAAATCTTTTTTTCATATTATCAAAAACAAAATTTTGCATCACCCAATAAATATTTTTATTCCAAGCCTCCATTACTTGTCCTTTAATGAGCATTTGCATATAAGATAATTTTATAGTATTATAAGTATTCATTCCAAATTTGTAAGACTTTTTAAGGTTATCATCTCCATTCATAAAATCTTTTAAGGCATTCACTAGCGCACCTGTGGCAGTTGTAGAGTCTGACTGAAATTCAACTACACAAAAATCTTCAATTTTATTGCTAATTGGCTTGTGTTTAGCTAAAACAAAATCAAAAGCTCCAACTGCATTTAATTTTACTTCTTTGAATAACAATACATTGTTAAGTGTTCCAAAAGCACTTTTACAAATATTTTTAAAAACAATATCATCTTCTAAAAACCTATGAGGGCAAATAATAGGCTTATTTGTGCCATTACTAACAGAGCAAACTCCCATAGGATAATTTATTGTTCTGCTTTGCTTATCACAAGTTTTGCCAATAAACCTACATTGATGATTATTGACGGCATCTTGTGCTTCAATAGACTGATTATCTAGTGGGAAAGTAAAAATTTCGTTGGGTAAATTCATTAAAATATTTCAAAATATTCGTTATTTTTTTAATATTACTATTTCCTCTGGCAGTTCAATGTTATGCCCAGAACTTCTTCTGACTCTAAAAAGCTCTTTAAAAGCATCAGAATAACCCATTTCATACGCCATTTCAATCAAAATATCACAAACAGGAATATAAACGCCTTTGATGGTTTGGTCACCTACAACAAGTAAAAAACGGGCATTTTGCTTCATCAATGGCAAAAACTCCTTCATACATAAATACATATCTCCAAAATATTCTCTTACCATTCTTGGATAATCAAATCCCCAATTTTTATCTTTTGTCTGTTCAAATATCTCATCAGAAATTTTCATAACACTTTCAAAATGAGTTATATAACTAGCAGAATTACTTTCTTTGTAAATGAGTTTTGTGCTTCCCTTGACCATATTTCTCTTGATTTTCTGCACATCTTCCATATTCTGTACAAAATCCAACATATACATTTCTAGCCTTGTTTGCCTTGTATATTCCAAATCATTTGGATATGGTGGCGAAGTCACCAAAAAATCAATAGAGTTGTCTTTAATATATTTACGTGCATTCAAACAGCTATCATTGATGAGTGTCGCATCAGGATAAACTATACCAAATTCTTGCATTTTCTGCAAATCTTTATAAATATCAATCACTCTATTTGTAAAAATATTCCAAAATTCTTCTTTTTCTCTAAAAGGATAAAAAGTTGTACCAGGACAAAATGCCACAAAAGACGCATCAAGGGCAGCCCTAGACATTGCAAGCAAAAGCAAGTTTTTTATTTTCTCGTCTTTCCCTTTTTTTATAAAGCTTTTTAGTAAAATAATTTCTTTTTGTAACCCAAAGCTTAACCATTGGCTTAGTTCTTTTTTGGGCATTCTATCAAGAAAATCATTATCAATAGCTAAATTTTCAATGTTATGGATGTTTTCTAAGAAATTTTTAGCAACACTTATCACCTCTTTTTTGTAATTTTCTAAATGAACGTCCCAAGTAGTTTTTACACTTGAAATAAAAGCCATTAACGGGTTTGCGTCAAATCCATAAGATTTCATATTAAACATTTTTGAAGACACATTTGTTGTCCCGCTTCCTGCAAAAGGCTCTACAATAATGGAGTTTTCAGAAAGCCCATATTCTTTAATTTTTTCTTCTATTAAATAATATGGAAAATCCTCCAAATAATCATACCACCTGTGGCAAGTACCACTTTTGTTATAATGACTAATTACATTATTGCTAATAGTGTTTTTATTAGTAGTATTCGTTTGGAATAAATCAACTTGAATATCACTACTAGCGTTGTTATTGATACTATTATTTACTTTGTTGATATATTGAAAACGTAAAATATTATCAGAATAAACTTTATGAACATAATCATTTTTATTAACTACAGATTTGTATAAATTTGTTCTGTCATCTGGGACAAAAAAACCATTTTCTAAATCCCCATCAATGAATTTCTTGATATTCAATGCTTTAATAGCATCACTTAAAATCTTACTATCTTTCTTATAGTCTGTTATTTCTGCAAATTCCTCTATGGTTGAAGCAATATTATTATTAATATTTAAGTAAATTTTTTGTAATACTTGGGCTTGTAAAAATGGTAATTTATTTGGACTTATCAGCTTTTCCGTTATTATTTTTTCAGTTTCTATCAACATTTTTTTTATTTTTAAACTTGTGCAAACTTACATAAAACAACTGATAAAAAAAAATACAAAATGTTTTTTGAAAAATATCATTAAAATATTTTCTACTATTATTGGTATTCTACAATAAAAATACTTAATTTGGCGTTATTCAACCTTGACAGTTCACATTCTTATTTTATGAATACTAAATATTTGCCAATTAGTGCCGACCTTTTTGTAGAAAACCGCAAAAGATTAGCCAAAGAATTACATCATAATGCTATTGCCGTTTTTAATTCTAACGACATAATGCCTACTAATGCAGATGGAACAATGCCATTTAGGCAAAATAACGACCTTTTTTATCTTTGTGGCATAGACCAAGAGGAAACTATTTTGCTGGTTTTTCCTGATGCAAAAGAAAAAGAAAATAGAGAAGTGCTTTTTGTCAAAGAAACAAGTGAAGAAATTGCTATTTGGGAAGGACATAAATACTCAAAAATGCAGGCTACAGAAGCCTCTGGCATCAAAACAGTTTACTGGCTGACTGATTTTCCTAGAGTTTTTAATATGTTGATGGCTGATGCTGAAAATGTGTATTTGCCTACAAATGAGCATCTTAGAGCAACTATTGAAGTAGAAACTCGTGAAGCACGTTTTTTGAAATTCTGTAAAGAAAAATATCCTCTACATAACCACAAACGCCTTGCGCCTGTGATGACGTATTTGCGTGCCACAAAATCTGCCTTAGAAGTAGCGCAAATTCAAACGGCTTGCGACATTACGGAGAAAGGTTTTAGAAGACTTTTGAATTTTGTCAAACCTGATGTTTGGGAATACGAAATTGAGGCGGAACTTTCTCACGAGTTTTTGCGCAACCGTTCTCGTGGCTTTGCTTATACGCCAATCATTGCCTCTGGTGCTAATGCTTGCGTATTGCATTATATTGCTAATAACCAACAATGCAAAAAAGGGGACGTTATTTTGCTTGATGTGGCAGCAGAATATGCTAATTATGCCTCTGATTTGACTAGATGTTTGCCTGTAAGTGGCAAATTTACCAAACGTCAGAAAGATGTTTATAATGCCGTTTTGCGTGTAATGAAAGGCGCAACAGCACTTTTAAAAGTTGGAAATGTTATTGCTGATTATCATAAAGAAGTGGGAGAGATGATGACCAAAGAACTCATTGACCTTAAACTTTTGAAACTTGTTGAGGTAGAAAATGAAGATAAAAGAATGCCTGCATACAAAAAATATTTTATGCACGGAACGTCCCATCACTTGGGGTTAGACGTTCACGATGTTGGCGACAGAAACCGCAAATTTGAGGCTGGAATGGTCTTTACTTGTGAACCAGGCATTTATATTAGACAAGAAAAATTAGGTATTCGTTTAGAAAACGACATCTTGATTACTAAAAAAGGAAACAAAGATTTAATGAAAAATATTCCACTAGAAGCAGAGGAAATTGAAGATTTAATGAATTAATAGCCCCTAAATCCCCAAAGGAGACTTTTTAAAGGTATTTTTATATTCCTTAGTGTCTGCTTAGTGTGTATTTCTTAATGTTAAAAAATAAAAATAAATTAAAATGAATTGGATAAATTTGCAAGATATTGCACAATTAGAAGAAATAAAAAAACAGTCTTTTGAGCAACCTGTACTACTTTTTAAACATAGCACTACTTGTTCTATTAGCAAAAGCGCACTTGCAAGGCTAGAACGCCAATGGAAAGAGGCAGAAATGAAAGATGTAGCTACTTTTTACCTTGATTTGCTTGCTTTTCGTCCTATTTCTAACGCTATTGCAACTGTTTTTGATGTGGTGCATCAGTCGCCACAAATGTTACTGATTAAAAATGGTGAATGTTCATTGTCGCAAACACACAATGGCATTGATTATGAAGATATTAAGTATTCAATTACGAATTAACAATTACGAATTACGTTTTTTTAGTTCCGTATTTTGTATTCATTCACAATTTAAAAAACGTCTTTATTCCCCCTTTGGGGGTTAGGGGGCTATACTTAAAATTTATGTCAGATATTTGGGATTTTTTCAAGCTACTTTTAGATGCCAAACAACTTGTAAAAGAAGGTGGCGTTTGGATTATTACGTTGATTGTTTACTTAGAAACTGGTTGGTTTTTCTGTTTCTTTCTGCCAGGTGATTATTTATTGTTTTTAGCTGGGCTTTTTTGTGTGGCTTATTTACAAGTAAATATTTGGTTTTTGTTTACTTGTATTGTTTCCGCTGCTATTTTGGGCAATTTTACGGGTTATATTTTTGGTCGTTCTGTGGGTGGTGCTTTTTTAGACAAACCAGATAGTTGGTATTTTAAGAAAAAATATGTAACTAATACACAAGATTTTTTTGAAAAATATGGTGGAAAAGCACTTATTATTGGGCGTTTTTTGCCTGTGATACGTACATTTGCGCCTTTGTTTGCAGGCATTGCACGTATGAGTTTTCCACTTTTTGCACTTTATAATGTGGTTGGTGGGCTTTTGTGGGTAAGTTTTTTAACACTTGGAGGATATTTTTTAGGAGAAATTTACCCAGACATTATCAATTATGTACATTATATCATTTTGTTTTTCTTAGGAATAACTACACTCACAATGGTTAAAGCGTATTTTCAGATGAGAAATCAGAAGAATGCCCCCAACCCCAAAGGAGAGTAACTATTAGACCTTCAAGGTTTTTTTGAAGGTCTTTTTGAAGGTCTTTTTTATTTTTTTGCAAAATACTTTTCTAAAATCTCATACCTATAATCAAAAATCTGATTAAGACGTTTTTCCACAAAAATCCAGTTGGCAATGCCACCCAAAAAACCTAACGGATTTTTGTAATGTACCAAGTCTATCATTTCAACGCCGCCTTCTACTGCTTTAAAATGGTGCTGGTGATGCCACAACGCATAAGGACCAAAACGCTGCTCATCAACAAAATATTTAGGCTCTTCTACGTGAGTAATTTCTGTTACCCAACCAATAGGAATACCCAAAATAGGACGTACAACGTATTCTATAATCATTCCTGCATACATTTTGCCGTCTGGAACACGTTTTACGTCAAAAGCCATATCTTTTGGAGTTATTTTTTCCAAATTTTTTGGAGAAGAAAAAAAATCCCACGCTTCTTCTAATGAAATTGGTAAAACTTGCTTGCGTTGAAGTTGATAAAGATACATCTTGAATTAGGAATTTTAAATTAGGAATTGAGAATGAAATACATCTTATAAACAAGAAAAAACAAAAGATGTTTATCCAAAAAAGCAAAAAAGTCAAGATAAAATCCTGACTTTTTTGCTTTTTGAGAACTTTGGATAATTATTTTCGTAATTATGAATTATGATTGTATTCATTCCTAATTCCTAATTCACAATTTCTAATTATTTATTAGCCGCCCATTTACGGATTGCAGCACGAAACCACTCATCTGCGTCTTCGTCCCATTTAAAATTTTCTCTGATGTAAGCCATAGTTCCTTTTTCTATGTCTGTGTAATTGTTGCCATCTTTTACTTCTTCCAAAAGTTTTTCAGCTTCAGCCATGTTGATGCTACCATCTTTTGCTACTGCATCTTCTGCAGCTTTAAGCAATTCTCCGTCATATTTGACGCCATCAATTGTGCGGTAATAACCCATAATAGTAATGTGGTTTGAGGTTAGGAATGGATAATATTGTAAGAAAGTTTTAGTTTATATTGATGTTTCTAAAACTTTCGTAAGTTTAGTAGATATTTTAGATAAAAGCAAATTTTTTTTCACTTTTTTTTATGATTTTTCTGATTTAGAAAAAATGTAAAAGTTTTTGAATAAAATCTACTGAAAAACTTTGTTTTCTACATTATATTATATATTTTTATGAAAAATTCTACTCAACATCAAATTTACCAAACGTAAACCCTATTATCTTTATGAATCTTACAAAAGCTATAGAAAAAATTGCTGAAGAACTTGGCGGTAGTTTCACAGAATACTCTCAAAACAACTTGATTCTTACTGTTCCTATTGCAGATGGACGTTTTCAGGGCGTTACTACGTACCTAAGCGACCGTGCTGGCGTTCACGTCATTGAGTTTGCCTCTCGTGTGTGTGATGCAGACATTCCTAACCTAAATTTCCGCCACGTTTTGGAGGTTAATCAAGAACTTGTCTATTCAAAAGTAGTTATTTTTGAAGGATTTTTGCAACTTGCTGCTTCCGTTGTGGTAGAACACGCCACAGAAGATATTTTAAAGGATATTGTCAATGAAATTGGGCATACTGCTGATAACCTTGAAAGAGAATTGACAGGTTCTGACGTGCATTAGGAGGCAAAATCTTTCCTAATTATCAGACCTTGAAGGTTTTAAAACCTTCAAGGTCTTTTTTCTTCCTCTTTATTTCCCAAAAACGTCTTTCATTACTTCTGTTGCCACTACTTGCCCAGAAATAAGAGAAGGAGGCACACCAGGACCTGGAACGGTAAGTTGTCCTGTATAAAATAAATTTTTTATATGTTTATTTTTCAAAGATGGTTTCAAGATAGCCGTTTGAAATAAGGTATTAGCAAGTCCGTAGGCATTTCCTTTGAAAGCGTGATAATCAGACATAAAATCTTTGTGCGCATAACCACGCTTATACACTACATAAGGGCGTATTTCCTGACCTGTGAGCTTTTCTAACCTGTCCATTATCATATTATAATATTTCTCTCTAATCTCTTCTGTATCAGGCAAATTAGGTGCAACAGGAATAAGTAAAAATAGATTTTCAGAGCCTTCTGGTGCAACTGTGGCATCAGTTTTGGAAGGACAAGATGCGTAAAAAAGTGGCTTAGAAGGCCATTTTGGGTCTGTATAGATTTCGTGAGAATGTTGTGCAAAATCTTCATCAAAAAATAAATTATGATGCTGCAAATTATTGAGTTTTTTGCTCACACCCAAATAAAATATTAGGCTAGAAGGTGCCATAACACGTTTATCCCAATATTTTTCTGTGTAATTTCTGTATTCTGGAGCTAAAATCTTACTATCAACGTGATGATAATCCGCACTTGCAACGACAGCATCAGCAACATAATTAGCATTTTGAGTAACAACTTTCTGAACAGTTCTACTCGCAATATCCATACTCATAACCTCTTGATTATAAAGGAATTTAACGCCTTTTTCTTCTGCAAGTTTTACCATTCCCTCAATGATTTTGTGCATTCCTCCTTCTGGATACCACGTACCAAGCGACATATCCGCATAATTCATCAGACTATACAAAGCAGGTGTATTTTGTGGCACAGCACCCAAAAAAAGTACAGGAAATTCCATTAGTTTTAGGAGTTTTTCGTGCTTAAAATACTTACGAATATGCTTATAAAAAGATTGAAAAATATCCATTTTGAGCATATCCACAAGCAAACCAACACTTGCAAACTCCAATAAAGAACGACTTGGGCGGTACACCAAATCATTTACGCCAACCTTATATTTGTAGGCAGATTGCGCTAAAAACTCTTCTAGTTTCTTTGCGCTTCCTACTTCATATTTCTCAAACATTTTGCCCAATTCCTCTACATTTGCAGGAATATCCCAAAAATCATTTTCACCAAAAATCACTGTATAAGAAGGGTCTAGGCGTTTGAGAGTATAATAATCAGCTACTTTTTTGCCAAATCTTTCAAAATATCTATCAAAAACATCAGGCATCCAATACCAACTAGGTCCCATATCAAAAACAAAACCTTTTTCAGAAAAAACCCTTGCACGCCCACCAGCCATAGAATTTTTTTCTAAAACAGTTACCTCACAACCCATATCTGCAAGCGTGGTAGCAGCCGCAATTCCAGAAAAACCAGCACCAATAATAATTACTTTTTTTGACATCTTTGTTCAATTACGAATTAGAAATTACGAATTACGTTTATGTATTTGACAAGTGAGAATGCACACTTGCGTATCTATCAACAAAACGCTGATTTATCAAGAAATGTTAGATTTTTTAGATAAAAAACAGGCTAACATTTCAAATAAAAAGAGAACACAAAATACAAAAAATGTATTTCTATGTTCTCTATGTGCCTATGTGGTAGAAAATAACAATAGAAAATTATTGTATTTTTTCCATTTTAGTAATAAAATATTTAGTGTCGCCTGCCCAAGACATTTTGACATATTTTTCGTTATAATCTAGTTTTACTTCTTTTCCCATTGCATCATTGAGTTGTTTGATAAGCTCTTTATCATTCCCATTGACAGAAAAAGACCATTTTTCACCAAGTGCGCCCTTTGTAGAAATATTTAGCTCTCCTTCATATGTTTTGAAAAGCATACCTTTTTCACCAAATTTGTAAAGTTGTCCTACACGTGCGCTTGTGCTATACGTAGCCATAGTAGTAAAAACCCCAACACCAACGGCAAGGAGAATAATAACAAGAAGTGCAATTTTGACGTATTTCATAAGTTTTAGGTTGTTTTTTAGTTATTTTATTTTGATTTGTATTTTTCGTAATCCATTTTACTAAGTAGGTTTCTCTAATTAGTTTATGTTATGATAATGCCAAAATGATATATAATCAACTTATTATAAATATTTTGTATTCATTCATAATTCATAATTAAAAATTCACAATTACCTATGTTTCATTTTCAGGTGGTACAATGCTTTCAGGTTCTTTTTTGGGAGGGAAAGCCAAAGATGCACCAATACTCACGACCAATATACCTAAAATAATAAACAACGAATATTCATTTTTGTAGCCAAATTCGTGTAAATAATGCCCAAAAATCATTTTTAAGCCAATAAAAGTAAGCAAAAATGCCAAGCCAATTTTTAGGTAATGGAACAAGTGCATAATGTTTGACAAGAAGAAAAACATAGAGCGCAAGCCCATAATAGCAAAAATATTAGAGAAAAATACCACATAAGGGTCTTTTGTAACTGCAAAAACCGCTGGCACAGAATCCACAGCAAAAAGTAAATCTGTAAGTTCTATAATCACAAGTACCAAAAATAAAGGCGTTATAAACTTTTTTCCTTTACGTTTTACAAAGAAATTATCACGTACATAACGAGGATAAACAGAGAAATATTTGGACATAAACTTCACAACAGGGTGTTTGTCTGGCTCCATTACCTCATCATCTCCATCATCAAAAAACATCTTTACACCTGTAAAAACTAAGAATGCACCAAAAAGGTAGAGTATTTGATGGAATTCTTGTATCAATGCAGAGCCTAAGAAAATAAATGCAAAACGCATCACCAAAGCACCTAAAATACCCCAAAAAAGCACTTTTTTGTAATGAGGGATTTAAAGTATTTTTAGCATATAAACTAAGTGGATAAGACTCAAGACCTGAGAAAACACTTACTTGTAATAAATTATTTCTATACTGAAATTGTCCCCCTCTAACAGAACCTCTAATTGAGCTAACTACTGAATTAATTGGATTATAGGTTTCACCAAGAGAAATTAAAATATTATTACTAGTATATGAGGTGTGCAGG
>JANYGM010000101.1 GCA_025362415.1 bacterium | reverse complement strand
GAAACTAGCCTAAAAGGCTGTTTCCACGACCTACCCTTAGGGTGTAAACTAAATTCCAAGACTTTTGCAGGGAGTTTAATTAATACTTTTCAATTAGAAAGTAACTGAAGATTAAGTCACTTCAAAATAGCTTTTTCTTGATTCGTATCTTTTTTGGTAGGTAGTATTTAATTATCCTATTACGCCCAATTTCATCAAATCCTGAATATCTAGCATACCTTTTAGTTTACCTTTTTCAGTAACTATCAGATTATCAACGGCTTTTTTCTTAATTATATCTACTGCAACGCCCAAAAGCGCATCAGCATCAATAGTAAGCGGTTCGTTGAATTTTAAGGTAGATAGTTTAGTTTTCAAAACATCTTTTCCATCTTTTTTAAGCAAACGGCGCAAATCTCCATCAGTAAAAATGCCTGCAATATTTTTCTTAGCATCAAGCACCGTAACTGCTCCAAAACCTGATTCAGTCATCATTACAACCGCATCAAGCACTGTATCAGCATCTTTTACGGTTGGGTTTTCAGCCTGCAAAATATCTCTCACACGTACTGTCATCAGTTTTGTGTGTTCTTCAAATTGCTTCGTTCCAAGTGCCGTAAAATTGTTGTCTGTGAGTTGTTTCATAAGTTTCCAAGGCACAGTAATAGTGTGTACACCAATGTCAAGCGCATTTCTTACGTGTTCTGCGTTGCGCACAGACGAAAACATAATTTTTGATTCATAGCCATAAAAGTTCACCGCATCAACGCATTGTTGCACAAGCCCCAAAGCATCGTGCCCTTGGTCTTGCAAACGACCCACAAGCGGGCAAACATACGTTGCACCTGCTGCCATAGCCATATACGCTTGTTGAATGGTATAAACAAGGTGAATATTTACCATAAGTCCTTCATCAGTAAGGCGTTTGCAGGCTTTCACACCTTCCAAAGAAACAGGAATTTTGAAAACGGTTGTTTTTTTAGGTACACCAATTTTTATAAGGCGGTGTGCTTCTTTTACAATCTCGTCTGCATTGTCGCCAAGTGCCTCTACTTGCAGGATAGGCACCATTTTAGCAAGTTTTAGGATAGTTGCATCTACGTCTGCGTGTCCGTCACGGTGCATAAAAGTAGGCGTAGTGGTTAGCCCTGTTAAAAAGCCTAATTTGAAGGCTTCTTCAATTTCTTTGATGTCTGCTGAATCTAAATAAAGTTCCATTTATAATGATTTGAGGGTAATTTTTGATAAAATTTTGATAAGATATTTAGCAATTACGAATGAATACAAAATGCTAAAACTAATTATTAAATAATCTCTTATTTTTGACAAATTTACAAGAATTTTTTAGTTTTTTAATACAAAAACTAAAAAAGAAAAAATTTATTTATTTTTATGTGGATACTTCATACTTCTTATTTCGTATCTCTTCCTAAGGTACTTCTTATAGTATTTACTATTGTTTGTATGAAATCCAATAAAAAATTAGTATCTTTGCGAAAAAATAAAATAAGATGAAAACAAAAGGTACAATCAATAATAAAGTCAATATCGTAACGCTTGGCTGCTCCAAAAACTTAGTAGATTCTGAAGAAATCTATACACAACTCAAAGCAAACAAGATTTCTGTTACTCACGAGTCAAAAAAATCTGATGCAAGCATTGTTGTTATCAATACTTGTGGTTTTATAGATAATGCCAAACAAGAGTCTATTGACACTATTTTGCGCTATGTTGATGCAAAACAAAATGGTTTGGTGGATAAAGTTTATGTAACGGGTTGCCTTTCACACCGTTATAAAGATGATTTGGAGAAAGAAATACCTTTGGTTGATGCTTTTTTTGGTACAAACGAACTTCCAAGACTTCTAAAAACCCTCAAAGCAGACTACAAACACGAACTTGTAGGAGAACGCCTACTTACAACGCCTGCGCATTATGCCTACCTCAAAATTGCGGAGGGTTGCGACAGACCTTGCTCGTTTTGTGCTATTCCTTTGATGAGAGGCACACACGTATCTCGCCCAATGGAACAATTAGTAGAACAAGCTAAAAATTTTGCTAAGAAAGGAACAAAAGAAATTATACTTATTGCACAAGATTTGACCTATTATGGGTTAGATTTGTATAAGAAACGTAATCTAGCAGAACTTTTAGACCGTTTGGCAGACGTTGAAAACATTGATTGGATACGCCTGCAATATGCTTATCCTGCAGGTTTTCCGCTTGATGTGCTTGATGTGATGAAAAATAGAAGTAATGTTTGCAATTATTTGGATATGCCACTACAACACGGCTCTACAGATATGCTCAAAGCTATGCGTAGAGGTATTACTCGTGAGAAAACAGAGCAACTTGTAAATACCATTCGTGATAAAGTGCCTAATATTGCTATTAGAACAACTTTGATAGCAGGACACCCAAATGAAACTGAAAAAGATTTTGAGGAAATGTACACTTTTGTTGAAAAGATGAAGTTTGACAGATTAGGTATTTTTACCTATTCTCACGAAGAAAACACGCACTCACATACTTTTGAGGACAATATTCCAGCAGAAACCAAGCAAGAACGTGCAGATGAGATTATGGCACTTCAAGAAGGTATTTCGGCAGAACTTAATCAAAAGAAAGTAGGACAAACTTTTAAGGTTTTGTTTGATAGAAAAGAAGGAGGATATTTTATTGGACGCACAGAACACGACTCGCCAGAAGTTGATAATGAGGTACTTGTACCAATAAAAGCAGAAAATAAAGAGGCTATTTATATTGCAAAAGGTGAGTTTGCCAACGTGAAAATAAATAGTGCAACAGAATTTGATTTGTTTGGTGAAATTTGTTCTTAAAACCTTATGCAAATGTATTTATTTGTGCATCTGTGACAACCACAATAAAATATAATTGCTATAAATACACAAATAATACACTAAATTATTCACAATTCACAATTCACAATTCATAATTCATAATTATTTTGAAACATTGGCTTTCTGCGTTTAGGTTGCGTTCTTTGCCACTTGCGCTGACTTGTATTTTAATGGGTAGTTTTTTGGCACAAGCAAAAGGGCTTTTCCGTATTGAAATAACCCTTTTAGGTATTCTTACGGCTGCTTTATTGCAAATTTTGTCTAATCTTGCTAATGATTACGGAGATTCTATAAGTGGGGTTGATAGCCCTGAACGTGTAGGACCGCAACGAGCCGTACAAGCAGGGAAAATAACCGCTAGTGCTATGAAAAATGCTATTTTTGTGTTTTCTGGTTTGTCTTTTTTGTCGGGAATAAGCTTGTTGTTGGTTGCTTTTTTGGGAAGTGAAAATCTTTTACAAAACTTTGGTCTTTTCTTAGGAATAGGCATTTTGGCTATTTTGGCGGCTATTTTCTATACAAATGGTAAAAAACCTTATGGTTATGTTGGGCTTGGAGATATTGCGGTGCTTATTTTCTTTGGTTGGGTGGGCGTGATGGGGATTTATTTCTTGCATACAGGCACTTTTGAACTACTTTTTATGCTTCCAGCCACAAGTTGTGGGCTTTTTGCGGTAGCAGTTTTGAATGTCAATAATATTCGTGATATTCCTTCTGACGCACTTGCAGGCAAAAACTCTATTCCTGTGCGTTTGGGGCGCAAAAATGCAGTTTTTTATCATTGGAGTTTGTTGGTGAGTGGACTTGTATGTACGCTTGTGTACGTAGGTATCACTTTTCATTCAGTTTGGCAATTATTATTTCTAATTTCTGTGCCTTTGATGTTTATCAATGCAGTTGCCGTAAAAAATAAAACCCTTGCGAGTGATTTAGACCCTTATCTCAAACAAATGGCAATTTCTGCCTTAGTTTTTACGCTTACGTTTGGTTTGGGAATGATTTTGTAAAAAAATATTCTACAAATCATAAAACTAAAATCTACTTAAAATCTGCCATTTTGTCCGTTTTCTTTATTAAAATACCGTTGGCACATCTATTGCTAATATGAATAGTCATAATTATACAGGAATTACTATCTAAAAATGAAAAAAAAGAAACAAAACCAAAATCAGCCACTTAATCAACCTCCCAATAATCCTCCTCATTTGCCTGATTTTGCAGAATATATAGCCTCTCTTTCGGAAAATGCAACACCACAGAATTTAGATGAATTAGCCATTTTGACAGCGTCTAACACTGTTTTGATGCCTGGCGTGGTTGCCTCTATTAGTTTGCGCAACAAAAAATCTATCAAAATTATTAAAAAAGCATACAAAGACAATCAATGGGTTGGTGTGCTTGCAGAAAAATCTGGAGAAGCTAGTTTGCTTGCAGGTGTGAATTTCGTTCAAGAAAAAACAACAGAAGATGATTTTTTTAATAATGATTTTCTCAATGATGATTTAGAGGATAATGCTGAAAATAATTCAAAAGATAACTCAGCAAAATCAGATAAAAAACCAAAAAATCCTGATACAGAAAAACTCTATAAAGTAGGTACAGTAGCCCAAATTATAAAGATTATTGAACTTCCAGACGGAGATACTGGCGTTATTGTGAAAGGGCAAATGCGTTTTTTGGCTAAAAAATTTACTCAAAATAACAAAAATACTACACAAGCTAAAACCTTGCTTTTAGATGAAAGTCTAGACTTTGACGACAAACACGAAAAAGGACTGATAAAGTCGCTTAGAGATATGGCTAGTCGTGTTATTTTGCTTAATCCAGATATTCCACAAGAAGCACAAAATGCTATCAATAACATAGAAGATGCAAGTTTTTTAGTGTATTTTTTGGCAGCAAATACTTATGCAAGTCTTATTGAAAAACAAACATTGTTAGAACTAAATAGCGTTTCCGAACGTGCAACACTACTTTTGAAGTATATGATGCGTGAGGTGGAACTGCTTACAATGAAAAAAGATATTCACGACAAAGTACACAAAGACCTTGACGAGCATCAAAGAGAATATTTTTTGAAGCAACAAATGAAGGTTTTGCAAGAAGAATTAGGCTACGACTCTGGTACAATGGACGTGGAATCCTTGCGTGAGCGTGCCACACACAAAAAATGGAACGAAAAAACACAAAAAGCATTTGCCAAAGAACTTTCTCGTTTTCAACGCACCAATCCAAATTCTCCAGAACACGCCAACGGACTGAATTACTTGGAACTAATGTTAGAACTTCCTTGGAATGAATATTCTACTGATAATCTTGACCTAAAAAATGCTAGAAAAATCCTTGATGAAGACCATTTTGGACTAGAAAAAATCAAAGAAAGAATACTAGAATATTTAGCAGTTCTGAAACTCAAAAACAACCTAAAAGCACCTATTTTGTGTTTTTATGGACCTCCTGGCGTGGGTAAAACTTCACTTGGAAAGTCTATTGCAAAGGCATTGGGTAGGGAATATGTCAGAATGTCACTTGGTGGATTACACGACGAAGCAGAAATCAGAGGACACCGCAAAACCTATATTGGGGCAATGCCTGGGCGTATTATTCATAATATCAAAAAAGTAGGAACGTCAAATCCTGTTTTTATTTTAGATGAATTAGACAAAATTACTTCTAATAATTTTAGAGGTGACCCTGCTGCGGCACTACTAGAAGTCCTTGACCCTGAACAAAATAACGCTTTTTCTGATAATTATCTGGAAACAGAATTTGATTTGTCAAAAATATTATTTATTGCCACTACAAACTCCTTAGACAATATTCACCCTGCTTTGCGTGACCGTATGGAGATTATTGAAGTGTCTGGCTATACTGTTGAGGAAAAAGTACAAATTGCTAAAACGCATCTCATAAATAAACAAAAAGAAGAAAACGGCTTGAAAATAAGTGATATGACTTTTAAAGATGATGCTATTGTACGCATTATTGAAGGCTATACACGAGAGTCTGGTGTGAGAAATTTGGAGCGTACTATTGGGAGTGTGGTGAGGAAAGTAGCTAAATCTGTGGCGTTGGGTGAGAAATATCAAAAAACAGTTGATGCTAAAATAGTTACTGGGCTTTTGGGAGCTGAGATGTTTGATAAGGAAATTTATGAAAATAATGCACTTGCAGGCATTGTAACGGGGCTTGCGTGGACTTCTGTAGGTGGAGAAATACTTTTTGTAGAAGCAAATATCAGTAGAGGAAAAGGGAAATTAACGCTTTCTGGACAACTTGGAGATGTTATGAAAGAATCAGCAGTTGCGGCACTTTCTTACATAAAAACACAGGCAAAAGCATTGAAACTAGATTATAGGGTTTTTGATAATTTTGACTTGCACATACACGTACCTGCGGGTGCTGTGCCAAAAGATGGTCCTTCTGCAGGAATTACTATGCTTACGGCTATTGCCTCTATTTTCACGCAAAGAAAAGTCAAAGATAAATTAGCTATGACAGGCGAGATAACTCTTCACGGAAAGGTGCTTCCTGTGGGTGGTTTGAAAGAAAAAATATTGGCGGCAAAACGTGCAGGCATCAATGAAATTGTACTTTCTGAAAAAAACAAAAAGGATATTCAAGAAATACCACAAAAATACTTAGAAAATATGCAATTTCACTATGTATCAATGGCGCAAGATGTACTGAAAATTGCCTTACTTTCTGAAAAAATAGCTAATCCAATGGATTTGAG
>JANYGM010000082.1 GCA_025362415.1 bacterium | reverse complement strand
AATTAAGAAAGCAATAGAACTCATTAGTTTTGAAAATCTGACACCAGAAGAGCGCACAAAAGCTAAAAATAAAGAAGCAAACAGAGAAGCTATGAGCGTTTATAATAATCTTAGAAGTATTGAAATTGCCAAAAAAATGCTTCTCAAAGGTTTAACAGTAGATTTTATAGCGGAAGTGACTGATTTGACACTTATACAAATTGAAAAAATACAAAAAGATTTGGGAATGATAAAATGATGATAAAATGATATTAGTTTTCTAAAATCACAAAACAAAACAAAAAATTTATGCTAGGCAATTTAGATAATGAAGTAATTTTTAAAAAGGCTTTTACTAATAAAATAGTCTTTAAGGCATTTGTGCGTGATATTTTGGGTATTGAAATTGATGTGGATGTAATAGAAACAGAAAAAAGATTTACACCAAAAGTAGGAAATATTGATTTTGAACTGGATATTTTTGCCGAAAGTACAGATAAAAGAATAGCCATTGAAATACAAAGAGTGCAATATGATTATCATTTTGATAGATTTTTACATTATTTTTTGATGCTTATTGCAGAACAACAAAAAACAGCAAAAGAATACCATATTGACCAAACTGTTTACGTAATTGTGGTTATGACTGCACCCTACACTATTTCTGACAAAAATGGGCAACCTATTTTAGATGAAGTTTTGTTAATGAAAATCAACCCACAAAACCTGAAAGGAGAAGTACGAGATTTGTATGGACATCAATTTGTGTGTCTGAATCCAAATCACGTAGAAAGTAGCACGCCACAACAAATTAGGGATTGGCTAGATTTAATTTATCAGTCCATTCACAGTCCGCAAAGGTCAGTGTTAAATACTGATAATGAAGGAATTAAGAAAGCAATAGAACTCATTAGTTTTGAAAATCTGACACCAGAAGAGCGCACAAAAGCTAAAAATAAAGAAGCAGAAAAAATTGTTCTTATGATAACGGACAATACCGCAAAAGTGAAAATTGCTAAAAAAATGCTTTTCAAAGGTTTTGATAATGAAACTGTTATGGAAATGACTGATTTGACACTTGCAGAAATAGAGAAAATACGCAAAGATTTGGGAATGATTAAGTAGTTTTCTGAAATCAATAATTAACTAATAAATTAAGTGAAAAATTTAATCTCTCTTTTGATTCTTTTGGTGATTGTACAACTTTCTTATGGGCAGGACTGTGGCATTTACCGCATTAAATATGTTGGTATGATTAAATCTGACAAACTGAAAATAGCAAATATCCATCTACCAACAACAAGGTATTTAGAAGGTTTTGAGATTGGTAATTCAAAAACTCATTATCCTTGTTTTGTATCAGCAAATGGAGGTTTTAATCTTGAAATCAAATCTAGTTTAACAACACCATTTAATGATAAAAACGCACTTCTTGCTTATTACAAAACAAAAGCTAAAATTCTGAAAATTAAGGTATTTTTTACTGAAAATAATATTCTCAAAGATAAAGAAATTGTTATTTATTGGAATGATATTGTTGTAAATATCATCAAGGATAATCTATTTGGAACGCTTTTTGAATTTGATTTAGGGGAAATAAAAATCTAAAAAATCTAAAACCAATAAAATAAACCCTTCCAAAACATTGAATAATAGTTTTTTTGATACCAAATTAGAATTCCTAAAAGGCGTTGGAACGGCTCGTGCTGCGCTTTTGGGGAAAGAATTGGGCATTTTTACGTATGCCGACATCATACAACATTATCCTTTTCGCCACGAAGATAGAACAGAATTTCATAAGATTTCTGATATTTCGGAGGAAATGCCCTATGTCCAATTTAGAGGGAAAATAAAGTTTATAGAAACCATTGGAGAAGGTGCAAAAGCACGTCTGGTGGCTTATTTTAGAGATGGTACAGGCGAAATAGAACTTATTTGGTTTAAGGGAATTGAGTGGGTCAAAAAAAGCTTACAAATCAATGCAGATTATATTGTGTTTGGAAAACCAAATGAGTTTAATGGAAAATACAGCATTATGCACCCCGAAATTGAGCCTCTCACCAACCTAGAAGCACAATCTGGCTTTTTGCAACCCGTATATCACATTACGGAAACTTTGCGCAAGCGTAGTTTTGATAGCAAAGGTATCAGCAAGGTCATAAAGCAGGTTTTGGCAGCATCAGCAGGGCAATTTAAGGAAACTTTACCAGAAGATTTGGTACGAAACCTTCATCTTATGCCCAAAAAAGATGCTATGCAACATATTCATTTTCCTAAAAATGTGGAAATGCTTAAACAAGCTACGTATAGGCTCAAATTTGAAGAACTTTTTTATACCCAAATTAAGGTTATTCAACAAAATCTTTTCAGGAAAATTACTTACGCAGGACAAATCCTTAATAATACTTCTCTTGTAACAGAATTTTATAATAATTATCTTGGTTTTGACCTCACAGGTGCGCAAAAACGAGTAATTAAAGAGATTTATAAAGATATGGGAAGTGGAAAACAAATGAATAGACTTTTGCAGGGAGATGTGGGAAGTGGAAAAACTATTGTGGCGTTTATTGCTATGCTTTTTGCTATTGGAAGCGGAAAACAAGCGTGTATGATGGCACCAACAGAGATTTTGGCAGAACAACATTACAACGGTTTGCGACCTCTTGCAGACAAATTAGGTATCACGTTAGAAAAATTGACAGGTTCTACCAAAACTTCTGAAAGAAAATATATTGATGACTATCTCCAAACAGGCGACCTCAAAATCCTTGTAGGAACACACGCACTCATTGAAGACAGAGTACAATTTAAGAATTTGGGAATGTGTATTATTGATGAACAGCACCGTTTTGGCGTGGAACAACGCTCCAAATTGTGGCAAAAAAACAAAGATGTTTTTCCTCACGTACTCGTGATGACCGCTACGCCTATCCCTCGTACGCTTGCAATGACACTTTACGGAGATTTGGACGTGTCTGTTATTGATGAACTACCACCAGGACGTAAACCTATAAAAACCGTTCACCGCTTTGATAATCACCGTTTGCGTGTTTTTGGTTTTATGAACGAGGAAATAGAAAAAGGCAGGCAGGTTTATATTGTGTATCCGCTTATTGAAGAGTCAGAAAAATTAGACTTAAAAGACCTTACAGATGGTTTTGAAAGTGTTTCTAGGGCTTTTCCTAAGTGTCAGATTAGTATTGTTCACGGCAGAATGAAGCCAAAAGACAAGGATTTTGAGATGCAACGTTTTATCAAAAATGAAACGCAAATAATGGTGGCTACTACCGTTATTGAAGTGGGCGTAAACGTCCCAAATGCCTCTATTATGATTATTGAAAATGCCGAAAGGTTTGGACTTTCTGCTTTGCATCAGTTGCGTGGGCGTGTTGGACGTGGTGCAGACCAATCTTTTTGTATTTTGATGACAGGCTACAAACTCTCAAAAGAGGCTCGTGAGCGTATAAAAGTAATGGTTGAAACCAATGACGGTTTTGAAATTGCTAATACTGATTTGCGTTTGCGTGGTGCTGGCGACCTTTCTGGTACGCAACAAAGTGGCGTAATGGATTTGATTATTGCTGATTTGGCAAAAGATGGAGATATTTTGGAACTTGCACGTAACGAAGCAAAAAAAATGCTAGAAGAAGACCCAAAATTAGAACAATATAAGAATATTTTTGTCAAAAAACAACTAGAAAGCATACCAAAACAT
>JANYGM010000038.1 GCA_025362415.1 bacterium | reverse complement strand
CAAAGGAAATAAAAAAACAGAAATATTCTTGTGAAGTGCTTTCAAGTCTATTTTGCCGTCTGCTTTAGCTGACGGTGCAAAAAACTTCAAGTGCCAAAACGAAAGTAAACCAGACTAGCCTGACGGCTATGGGGCAAGCCCAGCCCCTACAAAAAAACATCTTGCGTAACATCAATAAGTAAGACAAATATATATAAAAAATCAGAAAAAAAACAAATAATGTTACAAAATAAAAAAATCTTACTTATCATCACAGGAAGTATTGCCGCCTACAAAACGGCAACTTTGGTACGCTTACTTATCAAACAAAATGTGCAAGTAAAAGTAGTGATGAGTGAGAGTGCAACGGCTTTTATTACACCTCTTACACTTGCCACACTTTCCAAAAACCCTGTTTTGGTTGATTTTGTGGCTGATAAAAATGGTACGTGGAATAATCACGTTGAGCTTGGTTTGTGGGCTGATGCCATTGTCGTTGCGCCTGCAACTGCGGGAACACTTGCTAAATGTGCCAATGGTATTTGTGATAATTTGCCTATTGCGGTTTATCTTTCTGCAAAATGCCCTGTTTTTTTTGCGCCTGCAATGGATTTGGATATGTATAAGCACGCAAGTACATTAGAAAACATCAAGAAACTGATTAGTTTTGGTAATCAAATTATCCCGTCTGAAAATGGAGAACTTGCCAGCGGACTTGTGGGAGAAGGGCGTATGGCAGAGCCTGAAAATATTATCATTTTTTTGGAGAATTTCTTTAAAGATAACTTACAGAATAACCAACAAAATTTAACACAAAATCTCAAAGAAAAAACCGTTCTTATTACCGCAGGACCAACTTTTGAGGCACTAGACCCAGTTCGTTTTATTGGCAATCATTCTACAGGAAAAATGGGCTATGCTATTGCTGAAAGTCTTGCACGAAGGGGCGCACACGTAAGGCTCGTAAGCGGACCTACAAGCGTGCAACTTATTGATAATGAAATAAATAAAAAGAATATAGAACTTTTCAAAGTTCAATCTGCACAAGAGATGTACGAAAAAGCTAATCAATTTTTCTTAGAAAGTGATATAATTGTTTTGGCTGCTGCTGTAGCTGATTACCGCCCAAAAATAATAGAAATTCAGAAAATTAAGAAAAAAACTGATGAATTTGTGTTGGAAATGGTAAAAACTATAGATATTGCGGCTACATTTGGTAAAATCAAACAAAAAAACCAACTAATGGTAGGCTTTGCGTTAGAAACCAATGATGAAAAAGCCAATGCCAGCAAAAAACTTATCTCCAAAAATTTGGATTTTATTGTGCTAAACTCGCTTAATGATGTGGGTGCAGGCTTTGGACACGACACCAACAAAATAACTATTTTGGATAAAAATGGCATTGAAACCAATTTTGAGCTAAAATCTAAAAAAGAAGTAGCTGAAGATATTACTAATCAAATTGCAACTCTTGGAGGGTTTTAAAACCCTCCAAGAGTTGGTTTAGCAATCATAGTTCTTCTACTTCTTCTTTGATTTTTTTGTGAGAATGCGTATTATTTTTCTGATTATCTTCTTGATTATCAGTATTTTTGTCTAAAAATGGGTGACGAGGTTGCCAAGTTTCTGGTTTATCAAGATAATCTACCAAAGAAGGTGCAAGTGCATTAAAAATAATGTTGGTATGTCGCAAATAACAATACATATCAAAGGCATCAGCACCCACAGAACTCTTAATTTCTGTGGCGGTACGTCCATAATTGATGGTTTTTGACTTGCTTTTAATTCCAATATGCAAGATTTCGTACAAAAGACTAAGATAAATCTGATGTGTGGCGTTGTAGCTATACTCAAAACCTATAAAACTTGCCTCCAACTTGTCATAATTTTCAATAGTGGTACAAAACCCTACCAAATTATTGTTATCAAAGTAAGCTATCAGTTTAAATTTTTCTCCTAAATGTTGCTTTAAAACACTTGCGTAGCTATTTTGTTGCACATAAAGGTTGAAATCAGCATTTTGCGAGATTTTTGTGTAAAGTGTGTGAATTTCTTTCTCATAATGCTTAATTTCAGTAAGATTAAGCTCTTTTTTGGTGAGTTCCGCAGATTTTTTTACTGCACGTTTTGCTCTTGCTCGTGCTTTTGCGTGCAGGGCAAGCAAATAATCATCAAAAGTCGCCCATTCTGGTCTGATTTGCAGAATCATTGTAGGCTGAAAGGCAAATTGTGTACATTTTTCAGCAACCAACGCATTTTTTTGTTCAAAAAAATCTTTCAAAAAATACATTTTAATATCAATATCTTGTTTTTTAAGAAATTGTTTTATTCGTCCCATTGCCCAAAAAACAAGTTGCTGACTTATTTCTGCGTTGATATTTTCGTTAAATAAAAAACCATTCTCTCCTGTAAGACACAAATTGCCACAAATAAGCGTATTTATCTCCAAATTGCGGGCTAAAAGTTCCTTAAATTTCTTAGAAATTTTATGAGAGGCAGCCAGCGGTTTTCCGTTACGGCTTTCATCAAGATTAAAATTTTTATGTTGTGTATAAATAATGCCTTCTGGTTTATTCTCTCTAAGAAAAACGCCAAAAACCTGCCCAGTGTTGTGTAGGGGCATTTGCATACAAACACGCATAAAATCATTTTGAAGAAAAATATTGTTATTGGGTGAAATTTGTTGCCAAAAATGGCTAATTTCCTCAAAATTTTCCGTAATAATTAGTTCAAAACCTAAGGTTTGTTTGTGGAATTTTTGACAAAATACAGATAAGTTTTTAGGGGTTTTTGCAGGAATAATCTCCATAAAATAAGTAAGAGGTTAGATTTTTCAATAAGCTACACAATTATAACTATTTTATTTGTAAGAAAGTTGTATTTGTACCAATAAATATTCTTTCCATAAAAAAAGCCTTTTTTAGAATAAGCAAAACTTTTTTTCATTTTTGCATAAAAAAATGGTATCTTTGAGAACTATTTGAAGTAATATTTCTTACAAATACTCAAAACATAAATAAGATGAAACCTAGTGAGCAAACTATTGATTTTTTGGAGAATTATATACCAGAAGTAGCCGAAATAGCAACCAAACAAGCTTTTTGGGAGGCTCTTAACTCTGGTAATGGTGTAGTCCTAGCACAAAATGGTAATATTGTAGAACTGTTTTCAGATGGTACAAAATTTATATTAGGAAAACTTCCTGCACGTGTGAGCGTGGTTAAAGGACAAAAAATTTTACTTAAATGAAAAGTAAGGAGCAGCCTCGTTTACGTATGTTTGCTGGTCCAAATGGTTCTGGGAAAAGCACCATTAAAGCTAATTTAAAGCCTGAACTTGTTGGTATTTATGTCAATGCAGACGAAATTGAGAAAGAAATACAAGAAAATGGCTTTTATAATTTTTCAGTATATCCTTTCAAAATTGATCTTTCGGAACTTACAGAACATTTCCAAAATTCAGCCTTACTCAAAGAAAATAATATTTTGGTAAGTTTTAAGTTGAAAAATAATCAATTTCATCATAATAAAAATGCTGTCAATTCTTATATAACAGCTGTTTTGTCTGATTTTTTGCGTAAAAAAATTCTTCAAGAAAAACTATCTTTTTCCTTTGAAACGGTGATGTCTTTTCCTGATAAAGTAGATTTGTTGCAAACTGCCAAAGAATTAGGTTACAAAACCTATCTTTATTTTGTTGCCACAGAAAGCCCTCTTATAAATATTGCACGTGTGGCTTACAGAGTCAAAATGGGCGGACATCCTGTGCCTGATGATAAGATAACAACACGTTACCACAAAAGCCTTGATTTATTGATAAATGCCATTCACTTATCTGATAGGGCATATATTTTTGATAATTCTGGAGATAATAAAATATGGCTGGCAGAGATAACCAACGGAAAAAATATGGAATTGAAAACAGATAATGTTCCTGAGTGGTTTGCTACTTATGTATTGAATAAAATATAAACTAGCAAAAAGCCTTTCCCAAACTAGGAAAGGCTTTTTTATTCATTTTCAAACTTATTTTAAAACTTCTGCAAGTTTATCTTCTAATGCTTTGCCACGAAGGTTTTTAGCAATTATTTTGCCCTCTTTATCCAGTAAAAAGTTCATTGGAATACCTTTAATAGCATATAATTTGCCTACTGTACTTGACCATTTTTTCAGGTCTGACACGTTTGACCAAGTTAATTTATCCTTTTCAATGGCTTTTATCCAAGCATCTTTATTGTCATCAAGCGACACACCATAAACTGTAAAACCTTTGCTTTTGTATTTTTCGTAAGCTGCAACTACATTTGGATTTTCCTGACGACAAGGACCGCACCAAGCCGCCCAAAAATCAAGTAAAACATACTTTCCACGAAGTGATGAAAGTGCTATTTTTTTGCCATCTGGCGACATTTCACTGATTTCTGGTGCAATACCCCCCACGCCCAATTTGCTAAAACTTTCATATCTTTCGTTGATTGATTTTGCAATAGCTTCTTTGCCAAAAGCCTTCTGAAATGGTGTATTGAGCTTTTCCATATACAAAGGCTCACTTTCCGTATCCCATCTATAAGCTAAAAAAACAGTTGCGAAAGAACCTAAAAAGTTCTCAAAAACATAAGCATTCATTTCTTTTTTTAGCATTGGTGCTATTTTTGTCATAAATTCCTCTTGAATTTTTGCTATTTCTACTTCATTATTTGCTGCTACTGCGGCTTGATACCTTGTTTCTAGAGGTTTTATGTGTTTTTGTTGTAATTCTTGTTCTTTGATGCCATAAGCAATTACTTTTTTGGTATCTTCTGAGCCTTTTACTTCCCAAGTACCTTTAGGATTTTCTGCTAACTCTTTGTGAGTGAGTGTAATAATATCTTTATTTTTTGCAGGAATAAAAACATTTTGCCATTGCCCAATAATAAGCACATACAAACCAACATTTTCAGTCATTTTTATTTTTTGTGAAAACTCACCAGTTTTAGCATTTATTTTGAGTGTATCTGCTCCAATTGGCTCACTATCAAGGTCTTTGAGATAAACCAAAACGGGATTTTCTTTTGCTTGTGCCACAGGAATTTTACCAGAAAGATTAAAAGAAGCATCTTTGGAACTTGCATTTTCTTTGGTATTATTACCTTTTTTTTGTGCGCAAGACTGCTCTACAAGCATAAAAGCAAGCACGAAGATAAGTATTTGTTTCATTTTTTGAGGATTTTTTGAGATTTATGTAATTCTTTATAAAATTTGCACTATCTTTTATTGAATAGTATTTTACAAAAATAATGCAAAAATCTCTAAAACACAAAAATAAAAAGAATTCTTAGTAACTAAGAAACTTTTGGTAAATTGCAACTTTATTGAAATAGCATAAAATTAAAGGAATTTAAGTAATTGTGAATTTTTAATTGTGAATTGTGAATGAATACAAACTAGCAACTACTAGTGCTTATAATCAGTTAATTATGTATCATTTTGACATTATCATAACATAAATTAATTAGAAAAACCTACTTAACAAATACGTAACAAATAATTAACAAACACTTAATCAATATTTAATATTCCAATAAAAATGGATTTTTATTAGGTATTTTGATTGTAAAAATCATTATCAAAGTGCAAAAACTCACCACAGACGAATTAAATAGACTTTCTACTGACGAATTTCAACAGATACAAAAACATCATTTTGTGCTGGTGCTTGATAATGTACGTAGTTTGAGTAATGTTGGCTCTGTTTTTAGAACTGCAGATAGTTTTTTAGCAGAAAAAATCTACCTTTGTGGCATTACTGGCACGCCTCCCAATAGAGAAATGGAAAAAACGGCTCTTGGAGCTACTCAAACCGTTGATTGGCAACATTTTGCGCATACTCACGAGGCATTGCAGACGTTGCGCTCACAAGGTTACATTATTATTTGTGTGGAACAAGTGAAAAATAGTATTTTTTTGAATGATTTTGTGTTTGAAAATTCAGAAAATACACAGGAAAAACCTAAAAAATATGCTTTTGTGTTTGGAAATGAGGTTTTTGGTGTAGCAGAAGACGTAATTGCATTGTCTGATTTTTGTATAGAAATACCGCAATTTGGCAGCAAACACTCGCTTAATATTTCTGTAACAGTTGGCATCATTTGTTGGGATTTTGTCCGTAAAACAATACTTTTTAAGTAATTGTGAATTTTAAATTAGGAATTGTGAATGAATACAAAATGTTAATAATCAAGTGCTTTCTACAAAAAATGTAACATATAAAAATGAAAATTCTTATTATTGGTGGTGGAAATATGGGCAAAACTTATGCAGATAGTTTTACTGCTAATAAAACCATTACAAAAGAAAATCTTTACATACTTAATCATTCACAAGAGAAAGCTGATTATTTTAAAATGCAAGGATTTCAAAATAGCTTTATTGCAGTTGGAGATTATATTAGAGAGATGGATTTAATTATTTTAGCTATAAAGCCACAAGATGCAAAAGTTTTTTATCCTGTATTGCTGCCTTTTTTGAAAGAAAAACAACTTTTATTGAGTATTATGGCAGGTGTAACAATGCAAGGAATAGAAGAAAATCTATCTTTGGTGCGTGTGGTGCGTGCAATGCCCAATTTGCCTACACAAATAGGAATGGGAATTACTGGTTTTACGGCAGCCGCACAAGTTACAAGAGAAGAACTTTTTATGATACAAAACCTTCTTAATACGACTGGAAAGTCTATTTATTTTGAAGATGAAAATAAATTAGATGCAGTAACTGCTATTTCTGGAAGTGGTCCAGCTTATGTTTATTATTTTATGGAAAGTATGATAAGTACAGCAAAAGATATGGGTTTTAGTGCAGCAGAGGCAGAATTATTGGTAGAACAAACTTTTATGGGTGCGGTACATTTGAAAAATATTCATCAGTTGAGTTGTGCGGAATGGATAGCAAAAGTTGCTTCAAAAGGTGGCACAACAGAGGTGGCACTTAAAACATTTGCCCAATTTGAGGTCAAGGGAAATATAGGAAAAGGTTTAAATAATGCGCTCAAACGTGCAAAAGAGTTAGGAAATTAAGTAATTGTGAATTTTAAATTGTGAATTGTGAATGAATACAAAATGTTAGTAATCAGTTGATTATATTTCATTTTAACATTACCAAAACATAAACTAATTATGGAAAACTACTTAACACAAAATAAAAATACCTTAAAAAACACCTTAAATTATTTATTATAAAATATTTCTATCTAATTCTCATTAAAAAATGGCTTTTCAAGGCAAATTACTGATTTTTTCTGCTCCTTCTGGCTCTGGAAAGACAACCATTGTGCAACATTTAGTTGGCAAATACGAAAATCTGGGCTTTTCTGTTTCTGCTTGCACACGCCCAAAACGTGGTAGAACTGAAATAGAAGGCGTACATTATTACTTTTTTTCTAAGGAAGAATTTGAAGAAAAAATCCATAACAACGAATTTGTAGAATATGAACAAGTGTATCAGGGTGCATATTATGGTACTTTGAAAACAGAAATAGAACGTCTTTGGGCGCAAGGAAAACACGTAGTTTTTGATGTTGATGTAAAAGGGGGCTTAAAACTCAAAGAATATTATGAAGAACGAGCCTTGGCGGTTTTCGTTAAAATCCCTTCTATTGAAATTTTGCGCAAAAGGTTAGAAGAACGCAACACAGAAAGTGATGCCAGTATAGAAACACGTATGTCTAAGGCTGAATATGAGATGTCGTTTGAAAGTGAATTTGATGTGATTTTGGTCAATGAAACACTGGCAGATACTCTCAAAAAGGCAGAAGAAATAATAGAAGCATTTGTAAAATAAGTACGAAGTTTGAGGTACGAGGTACGCAATTTACGGTACGAAATTTGAGAGTATATTTTTATTCAAAAAATTATTTCAAAAATGGGAACTACACACAACAAAGCCATTATTTATGACGACACTTGCCCAATGTGTAATATTTATACCAAAGCATTTGTTCAATACGGATTTTTGAAGTCTGAAAACCGTCTTTCTTTTACCAAAATAGACGAAAATATTGCTTTAAAACTTGATTTGCACCGCAGCAAGCACGAAATCCCACTTATTGACCAAGACACAGGCGAGGTGCTTTATGGTGTGGATAGTTTGGTATTTTTGCTTTCTCAAAAAATGCCTTGGATAGGAAAAGTAATGAAATGGCAGTTTTTGTATTTTCTTGTCAAACAATTTTATGCACTTGTGTCGTATAATAGGCGTACTATTGCGCTTTCTGCACCCAAACCTACCACTTTTGACTGTACGCCAGATGTCAATATTCCCTATAGAACCGCTTTCTTTGTTATTTCGTGGCTGTTTTCTTTTCTTATTCTTTACAAAATAAATGCACCAACTAATTTTAATATTCCTATAATTGTGTTAGGAGTGTTTGGAGTTCATTTTTTGGTAATGGCATTTTTGAAAAGACGTTTTGAATACTGGGGGCAAATAGCTACGCTAATGTTTATTTTTTCTCTTTTGATGCTTCCAAGCATATTTTTTGATAATTTCATCTTTCAAATGAGTAATTTTGGTGTTGCTTTTTTAGTTACTGTTTGGCAATATTGGCGCAGAATGGCATTATTAAATAAATTTTCCTTTATTGGGTAAGGAATAGGTACGAAATAAGAAGTACGAACATAAAATATTGATTATTAAGGTCTTGTAAAAATAAAAAGATTAAATTATTTAATTTTCATTTCTAATATACCTCAAAACTATTTTTCTTTATCTTTAGATTTTTCTTTATCTTTATCTTTTCCTATAGCATCTTTTAGCTTGTAATAATCTGGCGGAAAGCCGTTTACATTTCTCCAAAGCTCATACCAAATTTGTACATTTTGCAAAAGAGCAATTCCTTGTGCGCCACTACCTATTTTGAGTTGTGGCGGCCATCTTCTATCTTCTTTGTCTTCTGCTACAAGCACCCTAAAAAGCCCATTTGGGCTGATATTGTTCTCAAAAGCAACTATTTTACCTCCAAAAGTGCCATAACTGCTATTTGGCCACCCACTAAAAACAATAGCAGGAAAGCCATCAAACATAAACCTCACTTTCTGACCAATATTTATAAGTGGCAAATCCACTGGCGTAACGTACATTTCAACGGCATAATCTGCCCTACTAGGCACAATAACAGTGATTGTTTCTCCATCTTTCAATATTTCACCAATACCAGATTTGCTAGCCCGCACAATTTGCCCATCTTGTGGCGCAAGTATGACGTACATTCCGTTGCGTATGATGTAATTTGTTACTTGATTTTCTAGTTTAGCAACTTCTCCTTTTCCTGTTTCAATTTGTCCCAAACTCTGAAACCTGTCGCCTTCTGCCTTACTTATTTTTTCTGTATATTCTTGTTCTACGCTATTTTGTTCAATTCTAATGTTAGCAACTTCTTGTAAAGTCTGCGAAATTTTGTTATCTACAATAGTTTTTTTGGCGAGTGCATTCTGAAAAGAAACTTGTCTTTGTTGGAGTTGTGTTTGAGAAACCAAGCCTTCTTCAAACATTTTTAGTTGGCGTTTGTATTGGTCTTCTGCTACACTAAACTCGTTGTTTACGGCACTTTGTTCAGCTTTTTCTCCTGCTAATTTGTTGCCTAATTGAGATAATTTATTGGTAAGTTGTGAGATTTTTAGCACCTTTGCATTATTAAGCGCATTTATTTGTACGCCTGTAGTGGCTATTTTGCCTTCATAATACGTAATTGTCCCTTTTTTTGCATCAACTTGTTCTTTGGTACGTCCTACGAGATTTGGGTCAAGATAGCCTTCTTTTATTTCAGAGATTTGTAGAACAGTATCTCCTTTTTTGACAAAATCCCCTTCTTTCACCCACCATTTGGTTATTTTTCCTGCAATGGGAGAATTTATATTTTGTGGGCGTTGTTCTTGTGAGCGGGTGGTGATAGTTCCTTTTGCCTTTATATTTTGTGTCCAAGGAAGCAAAAGTATAATCACACCAAAAATACCCATACCAAAAAACCAATATTTTACTTTGCTTTGTTTCTCACTACGGTAAATATTGTCAAAGGATTTGATAGATACCTTATATTTTTCTAAGTTTATTTGTTCCATAAATTGTTGGTAACTGTTTAGGGAGTTAAAATTTTACGTTTGCAATTTAGCAAAAAAATATTATTTTCGTATTATGGAACTTAGCAATAATCTTACTGAATTTCTGTAACTTCAGTTTATAATTATAGTAACCACCAATGCGTGTTTCTACGTAAAAATTGCAACGGAATTTTTATAGAAATAATTTATTTGGGTGGATTGTCTGTATATTTAACCGCCATTCCGCTCAAATTGTAGCCATAAACGTCTTTTTTGGCATAAAATTGATAACTTACATCAACAAGAGCATCTGCACCCATAGTTTTTGCTTTGCGGGTAAGCTGAAATAATAAATACTCTTTTTGGTCATAAGAATAGCCTTTTGGGAGTTTCCCATATTTTTTTTGGAGTTCTTTTGAAAGATTTACATTCTCTTTATTTGGTTGCTCATCATAAATAAAGACGTTTTCCATAGTTTTATAGGGGCGCAAAGCCTCTGTTTCATCAGCAAAAAAAACATCTACTTGATAAAGTGATTTTTGTTTTGGTGATAGTGAAATAGCGCAAGCACTTAGCAAAAATATAATAAAAAAACAACTAATAAACTTCATTTTGAGGTGTGAAATGTGAGGTGTGAGGTGTGAAATATTTTTGCAATTTACAACAAAAAAGGGTATTAAAAAATATGTGTTTTGTATTTAATCATTTACCTATGCAAAATAAAATTTGTATTATTTTAATATTTTATATAATTTTTCAAATAAATGATATTTTTTAGTGCATTTTCTTTGAAAATAACAAAAATTTTATCAATATTGATGAAAATTTGAGAACAAAGCATCTCAATAGCAAGGTAACTAAGAAAAACTACAATAAAAATATATTTTTTCATAATATGGCATTACTTGGAAGAATACTTAAAGAAGGTATAAAACTACGCAAATTTAAGGCACAAGCAAAATTATCACCATTTACACTACAAAAAACTGAACTTTTGCGCCTACTTACACACGCAAAAGATACAGATTTTGGAACTACCTACGACTTTGAGGAAGTTATAAGACTTATACAAACAGAGCCAAAAAATAGCCGTAAATTTTACGAAGCCTACAAAAAACTTGTGCCTACGCACAACTATAATAGTATGTTCAAAAATTGGTGGCATAGGGCAAAAGCAGGTGAAAGTAATGTTTGTTGGCGAGGGAAAGTAAAATATTTTGCGTTGAGTTCTGGTACATCAGAATCCGCTTCAAAATACATTCCTGTAACCAAAAATATGCTTAAAGCTATGCGCAAAACGGGTTTGAGGCAGGTTTTGAGCCTTGTCAATTTCCCTGAAATGCCTAGCAATGTTTATGAAGCAGGTACATTGATGTTGGGTGGAAGTACCAACCTGAAATTTAATGGGATTTCGTATGAAGGTGATTTAAGTGGCATTACGACTGGACAACTGCCTTTTTGGGCGCAAAGATTTTATAAACCAGGCAAGAAAATTGCTAAAAATTCTGATTGGAACGACAAACTCCACGAAATAGTTTTGCAAGCTCCCAACTGGGATATTGGTTTTGTTGCAGGTGTTCCTGCGTGGATACAAATGCTTTTGGAGCAAATAATAGCACATTATAAGGTCAAAAATATTCACGAAATTTGGCCTAACCTAAGCATTTATGCACACGGTGGCGTGGCGTTTGAGCCTTATAAAAGCAGTTTTAATAAACTTTTGGCGCATCCTTTGATTTATTTGGAAACTTATTTGGCTTCTGAAGGATTTATTGCCTACCAAACCCGCCCAAGTGCTACAAATGAAACTGCCACAATGCAAATTGTCTTAAATAATGGCATTTTTCACGAGTTTGTGCCTTTTAATGAAGAGAATTTTGATGAAAATGGAGAAATGAGAGAAAATGCACAAACTTTTATGATAGATGAAATTGAAGAAAATAAAGATTATGCCATTTTGCTTTCTACTTGCGCTGGTGCGTGGCGTTATCTTATAGGCGACACTATCAGGCTTGTGGACAAACAACGCTCCGAAATCATTATTTCTGGGCGTACAAAGCACTTTTTGAGTTTGTGTGGAGAACATCTTTCTGTTGATAATATGAATAGAGCTGTTAGAAGTGTTTCTGAAGAACTAAAAATTGATATAAATGAGTTTACAGTAGCAGGTATTAGTTATGAAAATTTATTTGCACATCATTGGTACATTGGCACAGATGATAGTGTTGATGTTGCTGTTTTGAAGGAAAAAATTGATAAAAAATTAGCAGAACTTAATGATGACTACCGCACAGAACGCACCGCAGCACTCAAAGAAATATTTGTTACGGTGCTTGCTGATGATGTTTTTGCTGGTTGGATGCGTAGAAAAGGTAAAGAAGGTGGGCAAAATAAATTCCCTCGTGTGATGAAAGGAAAAATGCTAGAAGATTGGTTAGCGTATCTTAAAGAATTAGGAATTGTGAATTAGAAATTGTGAATAAAATACACTTTTTGATGATAAAAAGTGTATTTCTATGTTTTCTCTGTGTCTATGTGGTGAATTAAATGCTTTTGATACTGATTTTGTACTATATTTGTGTAAAATCAAAAAAGAAACTAAAAATAATCTTATCATAAAACAACCAAATGAACGAAAAAATCATTTTTACAATGTCTGGGGTTACAAAGACGTTTCCACCACAAAAAACAGTTCTCAAAAATATTTACTTATCCTTTTTTTATGGCGCAAAAATAGGAATTTTGGGCTTAAATGGTTCTGGAAAATCATCACTACTAAAAATCATTGCAGGACTTGACAAAAATTATCAAGGTGATATTGTGTCTTCCAAAGATTTTTCTGTAGGCTATTTGGAGCAAGAACCAATACTTGACAAAACAAAAACCGTTTTAGAAATCATACAAGAAGGCGCAAAAGAAACCGTTGATTTGCTAGCAGAATTTGATGCAATAAACAACGCTTTTGGTGATGCTGATGCAGATTTTGATAAACTTATTGCACGACAAGGAGAAGTACAAGAGCGTTTAGACCACCTTGACGCTTGGAATTTGGACACCAAACTAGAAAAAGCAATGGACGCTTTGCGCACTCCGCCTGCTGATGCCAAAATTGAATTTCTTTCTGGTGGAGAAAAAAGGCGTGTAGCACTTTGCAGGTTGCTTTTGCAAGAGCCTGACGTACTTTTATTAGATGAGCCTACCAATCACCTTGATGCAGAATCTGTGAATTGGTTGGAACAACACTTAAAACAATACAAAGGAACTGTTATTGCCGTTACACACGACAGATACTTCTTGGATAATGTCGCAGGCTGGATTTTGGAGCTTGACAGAGGCGAGGGAATACCTTGGAAAGGTAATTATTCTTCGTGGCTAGACCAAAAACAAAAACGCCTTGCACAAGAGGAAAAAACAGAGTCAAAACGTCAGAAAACCCTTATGCGTGAGCTAGAATGGGTAAAAATGTCGCCAAAAGCACGTCAGGCAAAATCAAAAGCACGTTTGGGAGCTTATGACAAACTTATGGGCGAGGAAAATAGAGAAAAAGAAGGCAAATTAGAACTTTTTATTCCTGCTGGACAACGTCTGGGCAATAAAGTTATTATTGCGGAAGGTGTGGCAAAAGGGTATGGAGATAAACTTTTGTATGAAAATTTGTCGTTTTCTTTGCCTCCTGCGGGAATTGTAGGCATTATAGGACCTAATGGTGCGGGGAAAACAACACTTTTCAAAATGATTACAGGCAAAGAAACGCCTAATGCAGGTAGTTTTGAAGTTGGTGAAACTGTACAAATTGCGTATGTTGACCAAGAACATGACGACTTAGACCCTACAAAAACTGTTTATGAACTGATTTCTGGAGGCAATGATTTGATGCTTTTAGGTGGGCAACAAGTGAACTCTCGTGCTTATGTGGGCAAATTTAATTTTGCTGGTGCAGACCAAGAGAAAAAAGTAGGTATGCTTTCTGGTGGTGAGCGCAATAGGGTACATTTGGCTATGACACTCAAACAAGGCGCAAATTTGTTGCTTTTAGATGAGCCTACCAATGATTTGGACGTAAATACTTTGCGTGCTTTGGAGGAAGCCTTAGAAAATTTTGGCGGTTGTGCGGTGATTATTTCCCACGACAGATGGTTTTTGGACAGGGTTTGTACGCATATTTTGGCGTTTGAGGGTGATTCTCAAGTAGTTTATTTTGAAGGAAATTTTTCTGATTATGAAGAAAACCGCAAAAAACGACTAGGAAATGATGCACCAAAACGTATTAAATATAAAAAATTAGTGTAGTAAATAACTCCTTATCAGTCTTTTATAAATTATAAGGTGACTTAGATAACGACATTGATAATTTGTGAATTTTTACAGCAACAAATATTTCATAAAAACAAAAAAATCTTCAAATTTTATTTTGAAGATTTTTTGTTTTGAATAGCTAGTATTTGTATTCAAAAAATACTTAAAGTTTACTTAAAAACTTATTCCAAGATTAAAAGCTATTCCTGTGCTTGCATTGGCACTATTTGGTGCAATAAGTGGCGCAATGTTGTCGCAACCAAGCCCAAAAGTTGTACCAAAAAACCTAGTAGAAAGCCACAAACCAGCCGTAAAACCACTTTGTCCACTAAATCCAAATGATGCACCAGTATTAAACATTTTTTTGATATTAAAACTATATCCTACATTAACCACAGGGCGAGTAGTTGCCACACCATAATTACGAAAACCCTGAATATAAGTGAAATAGAAAGCGTGTTTTGTATGTTCTCTATCATCTTTATCTGGTTTTTTGATGTGATATTCTCCTTGCAAAATCATACGTGTAGGCAAAGGCGCACTATATGCGTTAGCCGTTTCTACAAATTTCAAGGCATTGCCCAAAGAATCAATAACGCTACCAGTTGTACCATTTCCTGTAACAGAGATACCATCAAACACAAAATTTTTGCTTAATGCATAATTTTTTACATTATTGTTATATTTCACTTGTCCTATATCAAGCACGCTGACAGTAGCTACAATATGATTTTTAAACTCCGCAGTAATGCCTAAATCTGCTCCAAAACCACTTCCAATACTGCTTTTAGTAAAATTTGAGGCAGAAATATTATCTGGAAGTGAGCTACTTCCCTGATAATTAGTGCTAATAAGCGTTTGTTGGTCATAGCCATTTCCTGTATTTTGAACAATAGCATCAGCACGCTGTGTATAAACATTGGCAATAGGCATAATATATTTTAGGCGCAAACCCAAACGTATTTTAAAATTATCTTTCTTATAAACGTCTGTTGCAGCACCCAAAACGGCTTCATTGCTAACCATCATATTGACACGTACATCTCCCATATTGACAGGATTATTGCCATATTGTTTGTTGCCATACCAAAAAAAGCGAGCAACTTCATTAGAGAATACTACATTTGCTTCTGCACGAGGCGCAAGTTCTAAGGAAAGAGAAAAAAGCTCTCTGTGATGTTCTCCTTCACGTTTTTTTCTAAATTTATAAAACATATTGAATGTCGTATAAGCAGAAACGCTTGCAGTATTATAACTAGCAAAATTATCTACTATTTCATTCATTTTGGCGTTGGTAAGGTCATTGGTACGGCTACCAAAATCCAAACCACCAATATCCAATGCTTGCCCAAAATTAAGTGCATTTGTGCCTATGGCAGTATAAACACCCATATTTGCTTCAAAAATACCAATTCCTTGCCCCAATTTGGTTGGTTGAAACCTTGATGCCTGCGTGGTAAAGTGCGTGCCGTACATCACAGGGAAATTATATTGCCCAAAAACGCTTTGCACACTCAAAAGAAGGCAAAAACTTAGTGCAACTGTTTTTATAAATGATAAAAATCTATTCATTGTTATGAGTTATAAGTTATGAGTATTTATTCAATTACGAATTATCAATTACGAATTACGTGATTATGCTACAAATTTATTGTCGTAATTGATAATTCGTAATTCGTAATTGACTAAGGTTTTACAAGGACGTTCAAATCTCCTATTACCTTAAAATCTAGTCTGTTGGTACTTGGAGTAATACGAGTATTAAAAGTAGCTCCTTGTGTGCTATACCCTGCTTTAAAGCGCATAAACCTTGTTTTCTCCAAATTATCAATAATTCTTTGAGTAGTGATATTAGTTTGAGAAATAGTTGGAGTAGTAGGATTGCCTGCTGTGATAGCTAGAGGACCAGTAAAAAGGGAATCCAACACAATTTTATTTTCATCAAGGAAATACCCTTGCATAATAAGATTAAGTGGAATAGCATTTTTTACAAAAACATCTAATTTACCACTTACAACAGTTGTTTCTACTTTATTATCAATAGAAAAGTCATTAGTAACATCAAAAGTACCTTTTTTATTTGGCGCAATATCAAAGTAGGCAATTTTAAGAAAATTCATCTTAAAAGTAATATCTAAGCCGTTGGTGGGTCCAAAAACGACAGGCGTATTATTTCCATTAGAAGAAATATTAGCTACACTCATCTCAAAATTAGGCAAAAGTTCACCACCTACTTTACTTTGACTAAATGTTGCTGTTGTGTTTGGCAAAAGGTCAGTAGCAAGAGGAATTTCTATCAAATTTGCGGTTGCACCTTGATTTCTGATAAGAATTTTTGCACCTGCGTTGATTTTAATTGGTGTATTATTGACAATAGAACCACTCACAACAAGAGAATCTATCCCAATAAGTGTGGCAGGTGAGCCTGCATAACTAAGTGCATTCCAGTTGGTACTGACATTGTTGAACGCTGCATAAGGAGGCACAACCACCACAGGCGGAACAGGCAATCTAACACTAATAAAAAAACTTTGATTAGCAATATCAAACTGTTGTTCTGCACTCAAACTACCTTTTACAAGCGGTGAAACCACTTCTGGTTTCCAATCCAAGTTGGGGTATTGGCTACAAGCACCCAAAAAAGAGAGTAAAATAATGCTAAAAATAACATTGAATGTATATTTTCTCTTCATAATTAAAATAAGAAATTGATAAATTTTTCTGAATACTATTAAATATTGTGCAAAGGTACAACTTTTTTTATAAATTAAAATACTTATTACAATTTTTCTGCCACTCTCATCTTGGCACTTCTGGCACGAGAATTAGCAAAAATCTCTTCTGATGATGGTTCTAAGGGTTTTTTTGTAAGATTTTTGAAGGGTTTTATTTCATTTCCAAAAAAATCTTTTTCTACTTCTCCCTCAAATTTCCCTTTTTGTATGAAATTTTTTACTAATCTATCTTCCAAAGAATGATAAGATAAAACAACGAGTTTTCCGCCAGTTTTGAGCAAGTCAGCAGTTTGTAGTAGCATTTCTTCCAAAACTTTCATTTCTTCATTTACTTCAATGCGCAATGCCTGAAAAACCTGTGCGTGGTACTTATGAGCCGTTTTTTGAGGTGTAAATTTATTTAGAATATCTTTTAAATCTTCTGTCGTAACAATGCGTTTGCGCAAACGTGTGCTTATAATGGCGTTTGCAAGGGTTTTGGCATTTTTTACTTCTCCATACAATTCAAAAATTTTATGTAATTTTTTTTCTGGATAATTATTGATAATTTCTTCTGCCGTAATGGCAATATTTTGGTTCATACGCATATCCAAAGGCGCATCAAAACGAGTAGAAAAACCACGCATTGGTGTGTCAAACTGATGAGAAGAAACACCCAAATCTGCTAAAATCCCATCAACTTCCGTAATTCCAAAACGAGCAAGCCCATTGCCTAAATCTTTGAAATTCAAGGCAATAAAGGTGAATTTTTTATTAAAATTGGGGTCAGTTTTGTCATTAGTTATTTTTTCTGTGAGTGTGTGAGCGTTGGCTATTGCATCATCATCTTGGTCAAAAGAAAACAATTTTCCTTCACTAGACAAGCGACTCAAAATCTCGCTAGAATGTCCGCCACCACCAAAAGTAACATCAACATAAATCCCATTTGGGTTAATTTGAAGCGCATCAACGCTTTCTTTCAATAAAACTGGAGAATGATACATTAAATAGTTGTGAATTTTGAGTTATGAATTGTGAGTTGTGAGTTGAATTTACACAATTAAATCTTTTATATGGTCTGTACCGTAATGGAATGAAGGTCTGACCATATAAAAGATTTAATTTTTTACAAAATGGATTTAATACATTGATAATCAATTTACTAAACACTTAATTTATACCTATGGGATAGCTTACACACCAAATTTTATTTTTATCTTTTTTGTCTTTTACCTCCACCCACAAAATATAATCTTTATTACTTTTTGGGCTTTCTAACGGCACATTAAAACCTTTTTCACCTGCAAAAGTGCTGATAGCCAAGTTTTTAAAATCACTCAAAACAACTCTTTCACCTGTGTTTTTATCTACAAAAGAATAACGCACCACCACATTATTACTGAAATTCTTTGTTTGTGAAAGGAAAACCGCATTTATTTTTTTTATGTTCTTTTTATCAATTATGGTGCTTATTTTCTTAATTTCTACCTCGCCTGAGGCTGACGTATATACGTCATTAGCTATAGTATTTGTGGTATTATTGACAGAATTAGCCTTAGAAGTGCTATCAGCTATCATAAACGGCATATCTAACAAAATCATTTTATTACTCAAATTATCATAAAACTTAGCCTTGAGTGTGTAAGTTTTATCAAAAACTAATGGTTTTGTAAAGTTGAGTGACAAACTTAAACTTTTAAGTGTTTCTGCATCAAAGTTATTGCTTTCTTTGAAAATATTTTCTTGTTGAGCAACTGCTTTATTTCCATCAAAAATGCTAAACCCAATTCCTATATATGCTTTGTTATTGTCTAAATTAAAATTGGTTGGTTTTTTTAGCTTAATATTAAACTCATCATCATACGCAAAAACAGCACTCGTAACAAAACCACCCCCATTTTCAGGAGAAATCTCTAATTTTTCATAAGTAAGCCCTTTTGAAGTAATAATAGTACCCGTAAAAGGCACTACTTCCACTTGTGTAGTGTTTATGATGCTATTATCTTTTTTAGGTTTTGCCCACTCACAAGTAAGCAAAGAGTAAGCCTCCGTTTTTGAAATATAATATTTGTTTGCATCATATTCTAGAGATTTATCTATATTTTCCTCTCCAATTTCATAAGATTTTTTGTAGTCATCACAGGCTTTATCTGTGTTTTTGAGCTGTACGTGCATATACGCCCTATCAAAATACGTTTTTGGGTTTTTATTATTGATATTTATTGCTTTGTCATAAGTATCCACAGAAAGCTGGAATTTTTCTAGCATACGGTAATTATCCGCCAAATACTGAAAAAGGGTATCATTTTTCTTAGTTGGCTCTAATTCTATGGCTTTGAGATAATCTGGCAGAGATTGTGTATATTGACTTGTGTTGTACAAAACATCTCCACGCCTTTTGTAATACTCCCATTTTTTGTTATCTAGCCTAATTGCCTCATCATAAAAAGGAATTGCTTCTTTTTCTTTGTTGGTGTAATAGTGGCATACTCCTTTCAAATAGTGGTTTTCTGCGACTTTGGGTTTCAAACCAATAGCTTTATCCAAAAAAGGGATAGCATTGACATAATCTTTTTCAGCTATTTTTGCTTTTGCGCTGGCAAGTGCTTCTTTATATTTCTTTTGTGCAAAAACATCAATAAAAGACATATTAACAAGCAAAAACGCCACGAACAGTGTTTTAATAAGTTGATTTTTTGATTGATTTTTCATAGTTTTTTGTTTTTATTTAAGAGGTGTAAAACTAACAAAAATATTCATTCTAATACAAAAAATGGAACAAATAATCATAAAATTAGAATTTTATTTGCAAAAACCAAAATTAAGTAATATTTTTAACCCTACTTTAATAATTGCATAACAATTTCGTAATAATTTCGTAATATAACAAATTCGTAAATAAATCAACTAACTATCAACGTAAAATATTTATAAAGATGATTAAAGTCAAATGGAAACTAATGTTTCTTGCCCTACCTTATGCGCTAGGTGCGGTTGTGTGCAAACTTATTTTATTCTATCTCATTGAATTTCAAGGAATTGTAGAATTAAGTGACATTGCTTTGCTGGTGTCTGCGGGTGTTTTTTTATTGGGTTTTATGTTGGCTGGTGTAATGGCAGACTACAAAGAAAGTGAGCGTATTCCTGGCGAAATAGCCACTGCCATAGAATCACTAGAAGAAACTTGTACAAATCTGGCTACAAAAACTAATTATGACCTTAATTTTGTCAGAAAAGGTACTTACGACCTTGCCACGAGCATACACGACTGGTTTTTAGAGAAAATTTCAGATTCAGAAGTTTTTGAAAGAATGACTCGTTTTAACCTTGTTATCAATGAGTTGGACAGAATAGGGGCTGCAGCAACCATTTTGGGGCGTTTGTTCAATGAAATGAGTATTTTGAGACGCATCGTAACACGAGCAGGCGTGATTTCTCGTACAGGTTTTTTAGCAACAGGCTACGCTTTGCTAGAAACGCTGATTGTGGTTATTTTTGCAATTCTAATGATAGTAAAATTTAAACATATTATAGCAGCGGTTGTGGTTACATTTTTCATCACACTTGTTTATGTTTATATGTACAAACTGATTAGTGATATTGATGATCCTTTTGAGTACGGAGAACAAGAAGGAAGCGCAGAAGTGCCACTTTTTCCTCTTACAGAATACATAGAACGTGTAGAAAAACGTATCAATGCTGCTCATATTGATGCATAGTTTTAACTTAAAATCCCACAAAAAATGAATTTTTGCGGGATTTTTTTTATATTTGCCTATACTGTATTAACCAACTCACAACTAAAGCCTATTTATGCTTAAAGCACTTATTATTGACGACGAACCAAAAGCACGCCGTATTTTAGAAGAATTATTAAAAGAATATTGCCCTGATGATGTTATTGTGGTAGCAAATGCAGAAGATGTACCTTCTGGTGTGAAAGCCATTGCACAATTTCAGCCTGATATTGTATTTTTGGATATAGAAATGCCTAATTATACAGGTTTTCAATTATTTGACTTTATTGCTGATGTCAATTTTGAAACTATTTTTACGACTGCCTACCAAGAATATGCCATACAAGCCTTCAAAGTTTCTGCTATTGATTATCTTCTAAAACCTATTCAAATTGATGGATTGATAGCTGCTGTAGAAAAAGTTAAAAAAGAAAAAGCAGAAAAAGATCCCCAAAATCATAATCAAAGTGCCAATAAAAATAGCTGCTTTGCAAAGCAATCTTAATCAGACAAACCAGAAAATAGCTCTTCCTGTATCTGATGGCTTACTTTTTGTAGAAATAAATGATATTATTTATCTTAGTGCAGAAGGCGCATATACAGAAATTTTCATTAAAGGAAAGAAAGAAAAACTGATAGTTTCAAAAAACATCAAAACATTTGAAGAAATACTAATACAACCTTGTTTTTTCAGGGCGCACCGTTCTTATATCATCAATTTGAACTGTGTGAGCCAATATGTTAAGCAAGATGGCGGTTATATTATTATGGAAAATGGCGCACAAGTCGGATTATCAAAAGACAAAAAAGAAGAATTTTTAAAAGTATATGTTTAGTGAGTAGTGTTTAGTGAGTAGTGTTTAGTTATACTGTGAACGGGAAGGATTTCGGAAAATACAAAAATTGCTTCTGTTGCCCCTAAATCCCCAAAGGGGACTTTAATACAAAATAAATTCTCGTAAATGTATTAAAAGCCCCTTTGGGCTTATCTTGTAGGGGTTTTGTATTTGTAGGGGCAACCCTTGCGGTTGCCCTCTTTGAATAGGCTTTAAATTTGTTTTTGTAGATGATTTTGCGTTCTGATTGTCGTGTTGCTTTCGCATTTTGGGCAACCGCAAGGGTCGCCCCTACATTAAATACAAATATTCTTCAAAACCCCTACAAGATAAGCCCTTTGGGGGCTATTTCTTTGGGAGCTACTATTTATTAAAAAAGATTTTGTTTCTCTAATGTAATTTCTCCTGTTATTATATTGATAACAACAATGTTGGGTGTGGGTTTATTGTTATAAAATAGCACAGAATCACCAAAACGAGAGGTTTTATTAAGTTCCCAGTTATTCGCATTGGCATTTTCATTATTAAACACTAGATTTTTTTCAGGTATTTTTTCCCAAAGAACTTTTCCTGTTTTTGCCTCTATACACGTATATAGATGTTGGTACTCGCCAATGGAATTTTTGTGCGCAATAATGGCATATTCTTTGTCACCATAAACGAGATTTCCTTCCAAAAAAGTTTTTGCTGTGGTAGGAAATTTCTGAAATTCATTACTATTTTTACCTTCATTTATTTGTATTAAACTTTCAGCAGTAGGTAAAATATTTTTATGGGCGTTAAGGTCAATCAAAAATGGATTTTCAAGGGTTTTAGCCATAAAATACGTTTTTTTAATGGTTTCTTTGTCTTGTGTGTACCACAAATATTGCTCAACATAACCGTTTTTATTTTCAAAATTACTTTCTAATTGTTTTTTTTCTGCCACAGAATACAGTTTTTGATTAACAAAAAGATAGTAAAATTGATCTCCTTTTTTAGTAATAATTTCAACTCCTTTCCCTTGAAAAAGCTTTATTTTTCCTATTCCTGTTTTCAGTTCTGGGTATTTTTGTGTCAAAAATTGTGTATTAAATAAAATATTGCCTGTTGTCATATCTCTTGCCTCAATTTTTTCATTATTGAGACCACCTAAAACATAAATATGATTATTATACTCCAAAACATCAGTAATATTATCCATTATATACAGTTCCTTAGAAAATTCTTTTCCATCAATATTGGTAAATTGGATATTTCCCTTTCTTTGTTTTTTGTCATAAATCACCCAAACAAGTGCGCCGTTTTCGCTTAGTGTTGCGCCTGCATACTTTTGTGTAGTTTTGATAGGTAATTCAATGTTTGTTGTTATTTCTGTAAGTTGTTTTTCTCTGCTATTAGAGTCTTTTATTTTACTAAAAAAGAACATAACAATACCAAAAATTGCAAAAGAACTCACACAGCCAAAACCAAAAAATGCCTTTATGGGCGACAAAGCAAGTGTTCCTTTGTCTTCTTTGTTGTTATTTTTATCCAAATCTTTTTCAGCATTGATAAGTAGATTTTCTTCTTGAAGACGTTTGTCATACGTAGTTTGAGCGTGTTTTTCTACTAGATTTTTTGTAGTATTTCCACTATTTTTATTAAAATTATCATCTGTTATCAAACTCAAAAAACTCTTTGCGGCATAAGATTGCGGGTGTTTTGGGTCAATATTGATGCAAATATTGGCGTGTTCTTTGGCGGTATTTCTATATGAGTTGATATTTGTTTCTTTATATAAAAAATAATATGCTTGCGACAATCCAAAATGTGCTTCTATATCTTTTGCATCAGCATTAATGGCATTAGAAAACGAATTGATAGCACTATCAAATTCATTTTTTGCCAAAAAATCATAACCAGTTTTAATATTATCCATAAGTGAAAGATACGAGGTGAGAGGTACGAATAAACACAAAATTACAAAGAAAGTAGGATTAAAAAATAGTTTGAAAGAATTTTTTTTATTTTTTGAAGAATATTACTAAATTTGCACAACTTTTGTAATGCAACATCTGTAATACAAGATTATGGCTACATAATCAATTTAAAATTTCTAAAAAATTCATAATAAAAATAATAATTCCAATGAAAAACTTATCACTTTTGTTTATTTTGATGCTTTTTAGCATTATTTCTTTTGCGCAGGGCGGGCTTGGCGCAGCTACTATTGAGTTTGATGAAGGAAAACTTGCAGATGCAAAAGTACACATTGATGAGGCAAGCAAACACCCAAAAGCAAGTCTAAAATCTAAAACTTGGTTTTATAGAGGACAAATTTATGCTGCTATTGCGGCATCAGATAAACCTGATATCAACAAATTAGACCCCAATGCTGCTAATGTAGCGTATGATGCCTACAAAAAAGCTATGGAAATGGAACCAGAGAAAAAAGGTTTTTATAAAGATGCAGAAGACGGAATGAAAAATATGTATGGTGCTTTTTTTAATCAAGCTGCTATTTCTTTTGATAAAAAAGATTACAAAGGTGCTATGAAAAGCTTTGAAACAGCACAAAAACTAAAGCCAAACGACACAACGGCTTATGTTTATGCGGCTATTGCTGCTGGGCAAATAGATGATTTTGAGGGTTATACACGCAACATTGAGCCAATTTTTTCTATGCCAAGTGCAAAACCTTCTTCTAAAATTGCACATTATCCCAACGTCATCAGTCATTATCTTGGAAAAAAAGATTATGCAAAAGCTTTGAAAATCACTGAAATGGCAACAAAAGATTTTCCTAAAAATGTCAAATTTGTTACTTTTGAGGCATATATTAACCAAGAAATGGATAATATGCCACGAGCTTTGGAGCTTTACAACAAAATCTCTAATATTGACCCCAACTCAACTGATGGTGCAAGAGGTTTGGGCGCATATTATTTTGAATTAGCACGAAAAGATGCCAATAAGGAAGACAAAGAACGTGCTGATAAGACACTTACGCCAGCAAAATCAACGGAATATGACAAAAAAATAAAAGCATCATTGTTACTTGCTATACCTCATCTTGAAAAAGTAGCAAAAGGAAATCCTAAAGATTTAGACATTTTGCAAACATTGGCACAATGTTATCAAAGTACAGATAACAAAGCTAAACTCGCAGAAACAAACAAAAAAATTGAAGCATTGAAATAATTATTCTGATACTAATGTTTTTTGTGGTGTAGAAATTATTGATATTTAAAGTGTTGATAATCAGCAAATTGAAATTATATCAAAATAGACAATGGGCATGCCCATTGCGTAAATACATTTTTTGAACAGTTTTTCTTGAAGACCACAAAAAACATTCGTATCAGAAAAAATTAAATACTAGACCTCCTGCGAAAGATTGCACTTTTGCAGGAGGTCTATTTGTTAATCTAAATGAGTAATCAATTTGTTTTCCTCCATAACAGCCTTGTATAGCAGTTCCATACTAACAAGTTGTTCTTTTGTAAACTTGGTGGGGGTTTCTCCCAAAAATCCATCATATATTATTTTCCCTCTGAACGGCAAAATAATAGCAGTTACAAATGTTGGAATTTGAGATATTAGCGTGTCAAGTGGGTCTCCTAGTGCCTTGACACCATAAATTTTCTCATTTTCTCTATCCAAAAAAATATTATAGTCTTTTGTTGTTTTTAAAAAGAGGAAACTATTAGATATGCTTTTTTTAAACCCCCCTAGTATGTCAAGTTCACTAGCTGAAAGCCTATTTTTGAATATTTTAAGGTATTTATCAAGCAAAGTGTCATCACTAAGGAAAGCATTTCTTGCTGCAAATTTAACATTCATATCAAGGTCCAGAAAATCTTCAAAAGCCATTTTAGGAGTTGGCAATATTTCACATTTTCTCGCCACAAAATATAAAAATCTAATGTGAGTTTTTAGATATTCTCTGTATTCTTGCGTTGTTAGCTTCATTTGTATTTTATTTTAGTAGATTTATCAAAAACAAGTACCTCCATACTAGGCTATGAGTCCTTTTTCCATACCAATTTTGATATTTTCAAGCATTGTTTCTGTCATCTTTGGAAGGTCAAAATTAGGTTTCCAGCCCCAATCTTGTGTAGCGGCACTATCATCAATGCTTCCTGGCCAAGAATCTGCAATAGCTTGCCTGAAATCAGGTTTATAGGTAATTTGAAATTCAGGAATATGTTTTTGGATAGATGCCGCAATTTCTTTTGGGCTAAAACTCATTCCACTAAGATTATAACTACTCCTGATTTTTATTTTATCTGCGTCTGCGTGCATCAAATCCATTGAGA
>JANYGM010000051.1 GCA_025362415.1 bacterium | reverse complement strand
TTTTGGGCTTGCACTGTTTGCGCTTGTGCCACAATACTCCAAAGTAAGAGTAAAATTACAAGAGATTTTTTAGGGCTTTTCATTAGTGAAAATAATTTGATTGAAAAAATAAAAACGCCTACTATTTTTTAGTGGCGTTGCAAAGGTAAGTATAATAAAAGTAACCAACAAATATGTCATTTTTGCAAAAAAAATTATTTGCATTTTATGCAAATAACATTATTTTTATTCTTCATAAGATACCCCTTTTTGCCTTTATTTTACGTGAAAAATTATTGATATTGTGTTTTGAGAGCGTAGAGGCATTTTTTGTTTTTTGAAAAAAGTTGAAAATTTTTTGAAATTTTTTTGAAACTGTAAAAAAATTGCTAATTTCTTACATGTACACCCGAAATCAGGCACAAAAAATTACATTTTTTATTGAAAACTTATTAGCTTAGCATCATATCTATTGCTTTGTACCCAAGAACAGCATTATTGAAAGACAAAAAATCATCTTGTTCTTTGAGTGTCTGCAATTCGTAGCGTGCTTGTTTCCACAAATTTGCCTTAATAAATTTGTAAGTGATTTGGGCATAAAGTCCTAAAACATTGCAAGACTTTTGCAGGAAGTCTAATGAACTTAGTGGTAAGAAAAAACAAAATAGGATGTTATTTACAATCTATTACTAAGCAGACACTAAAAATAGCTTCACGAATAGCCTGAGGCTTTCGTGAAGCTATTTTTTATCTCTATTTGTATTTATTTCACACCTAACACCTCAAACTTCAAAAAGATTATTCTTCTTTGCGCATTGGTTTTTCTCCACAAGTTTTTTCGTAGTTAATGTCTTCTGCTACATATTTTTCCCATTCTTCCTTGCTCATATTAGCAATAATTTTATTACATAAAACATCACTCATATAATCAGGATTAACATAAAAATAACGCATTTTATTATCCCTACAACCCGCAATAATTTGGTTTCCTTTTGGTGTAAAAGCTAACGACCAAACCCACGCATTAGCATCACGCAAGGTAATAGGCTCTGTATTAGTCTTTTGCATATTCCAAAGACGAACAGTTTTATCAAAACTAGCGGTAGCAAGTTGTTTGTCATCTTCACTAAAAGCAATATCATTGATTTTGGCTCTATGTCCAAGCAAAGTAATTGGTTTGTCAGATTGTTGCCAATTTGCCCACATACGCAAACGCCCTTTTTCGTCACCTGCTACCAGTTTCTGACCATTATTACTGAAACGCAAAGCGTGCATTGGTACTTGATTATTGCTATAAAAAACCTTAGACGTTTTAGCGGCTTTGTCCCACAAAACAATCTGACCCATCATATCACTTGTTGCAATAGTATTTCCATCAGGGGAAACTGCCAAAGCATTGATTTGTGCAGGTGTAACCCCTATTTCTTCTAAGTTATCACCTTTCACTACATACAGTTTTTTATCAGAACTTGCCACAATAAGTTCGTTACCACTACCATTTACATTTTTATTTGGATAAGACAAAAACCAAACTGTAGGGTTTTGAGGTACTTTTACAGGAAGATTGATTATTTTTGGTGTACTTTCTGGAGAATTTACATCAAAAATCTGTATTTGTCTGCTACTTCCACCTACTGCAAGCAGAGAATTATCACTACTAAGCGCAATAGCCTTATTTACAAAATTGTTTTGTTTTAAGAGTTTTGGTGTAGCTTTCAAATTTTCAGCGTCCCATTTCAAGATTTTGCCATCACTACCCGCAGAAAACATATACCTACCTTTTGCAGACGCAGAAACAACCCCACTGACTTTGTCGGTATGCCCTTTCATTTCGTTAAAATCAGCTCCTTCCAAGTTTTTGATAGCGGCATACAAACCATTGAAAATATCACCATTGTAAGGCGCACCTTCATTTTCCGTATAAAATTTATATGCTTGTTGTGCATTGAGAGCCTCTAATTGCGCATCATCACTTAATTGCAAAGATTTTACTGCCATAGCTTGCGCAACAGAAACCAAACGCAAATTTCTAGCTTTTTTATTTGCTGCAATAGCGTTATTTTTTTCTACATTAGCAATTTCTTCATTTTCTTTTGCTTTTGCCTCACTTTTTTTAGCACGTCCTTCACTTTCTTTGGCTAATCTTTCATTTTTAGTAGCCAGATTTTGTGCTTTAATAGCTTCTTCTGTCTTCAAATCAGCAATATCTTTCTGTTTTTCTGCTTCTTCTTTTTGCTGTTCTGCTATTGCTTTTTGTGCTTGTGCTTCTTTTGCACTCAAAGTAGCTTTAAACTCTTGAGATTTGGCATTTTGCTCACTTCTAATAGCTTTTTTGGTTTCAATAATAGCAAGTTGGCGTTCTTTGTCTGCTGCGGCACGTTGTTGGTCAGCCTCCACACGTTTAGCAAGGGCATAAATTAGGAAAGCAATAGAAACAACAGTAAAAAGTCCCAAAATAAGCGCAATAATCCTAGTACGCCTAAGCGTACGTTTTTGGAGCATTTCTTTTACTTTTTGCTCTGTTTCGTATTCTTTTTGAGAATAATCCAAAAATACCATTGTACGCTCAAAAGAAGGATTATAGCGTTTTGCCCAAATAAGTGTAGGCTTATGCTTATCTCTCCAATTAAGGGCAAGTTGCAAATCTGGTGGTCTCCAAAGTCCTGCTTTTCCTATTTGATACATTGCGCCTGCTTCAGAAAGACGTTGGTACATTTGTACTGCATCAGACTCATCATCAACCCAATTTTTTAATCTCACCCAAATTCTCATTAGACTTTCGTGAGAAATATCTATCATAGAATTAGAATTGAGGGCTATATTTGCTGCTGGCGTTATCAAAGAACGTCCTTCTTCTCTAAATTTATCAATAACAGGAATAATAGTTGCCTCACTTACGCCTGCAATAGCTGCAATTTCAAAAAGGCGTGTAGGTCTGCGGATACCACTATTTTGGTCGCCCCCTTTTTCTGTAAGAGATTTAAAAAGGCTTTCACAAAGTATTTTTTGGTCTTCTGAAAGTTCATCAAAAGCCTCGTTGGCGTGCATAGAAAGGGCTTCTGACATTGTGCCAATAGCCTCATAATGATGAATATCTACAGGCTCTTGCACATTAGAAACGGCACTTTGGTTTTTTGTCCAAAAGTCCCAAGTACGCATTAAAGAATGTTGCAAAATAGGCAACTGGTCAGGGTTATCACCCAAATCATTGAGCAAACGCTGCACCAAACGTGGTGTAATATCACCACCACCTACTGCCACAGGACCTGTAATAGCCATTTTTTTCTGCTCACGAGTCATTTGTGGTATCATATAATAACTATTATTGATAGCACTTGTGAGTTGAGGAAAAAATGCACATTCACCTATAAAATCAGAACGCATTGTAATAGCTACATATATAGGTAAGCCTTCATAACGAATAGCCTCCATAAGTAAGTTTACATACGTAAGAGCCTCGTTTAGGGCTTGTGTATTGTCATCATTTTTTCTAAATCTAAAAAGTTCTTCAAACTGGTCAATCAAAATCAGGGTGTTTTTGCCTGCAAGTTCTTTTGATTGCATAATCACTTCAATAAGCCCTAGTGAGCTTGTACGAAGCATTGTAGAAGTGATAGAATGTTTTATTTTCTTATCTTCCGCTGATAATTCTGCAAAATTACCTGTTTTTTGGTTGATAGCTTCCGCCAAATTATCAATAGGAGATGCGCCAGGACGTGCTACCACCACATTCCAAGAGGAAGTTTTATTTGACAAAAAACCACCATAAAGAATTGGAATAACCCCACAATAAATAAAGGAAGATTTACCACTACCAGAAGGACCTACAACTGCCACAAAACGGCTTTCATAGAGTTTCATCAGCACCTCATCACTTTGCCCCTCACGACCAAAAAACAAATGACTTTCTTCAATAGTAAAGGGTCTAAGTCCTGGAAAAGGGTTGTCTAAGTGGTTATCTGTATGATTTTCTACTGAATTTTCGTTGTAAGAACTGACAACAGTAGAATTAAAGATAGTGTTTGACATATATTTATTTGATTAGTTTTCAGCAACTTGCAGGTCTGAAAAGAGATTTTTAGCTTTATAGCCAGCAATTTAAAAAGAATTTTGATATAAGACAACATTACAAGTATTTTTTTTTCGTGGATTTTTAAAATAGCTATTGAATGTTGATAATGTAGGGTTTTATTTGATAAAAAATATTTTTCCAACAAAAATTTTGATTTGTAAGAAAAAAAGCCTTATTTTGCGTTCCAATTTTTAAATTCAATTAAAATCATAATTAAAATAAATCAATATTATTTTTATATTTCTCAAATTAAATGGGCGTAATCAGTAAAATCAGGGAAAAGTCAGGTATTGCGGTAGGTATTATTGCAGTAGGGCTTATTTTATTTATCTTAGGTGATGATATTTTTAGGAATTTCGCTACAGGCGGAACAAGTGAAAACAAAGTCATAGGCAAAATAAATGGTAGAAGTATCAAACTAAAAGAATTTAAAGAGGCAGAACAACGCCTTTTAGTTGCTTATGGTGCAACTGGTAGTCTTACTGATGAGCAAAGCAAGCAAGTAAGAGACCAAGTTTGGAATACCTTTATTCAAGATGAGGTTTTGATGCCAGAATTTAATAAAGTTGGTTTGGGCGTAAGCAAAGCTGAACTTACACAAATGATGCAAGGTGATTCTATGTATATGGATGCTGAAATGCGCCAAATGGGTACAGACCCACAAACCAAAAAGTTTGATAAAGCTGCACTTGCACAACAGCTTTCTGGAATGCAAAAAAATGCACCTGCACGTTGGGAATTTACTAAAACTTCACTTGTAAAAAAACGCCTTAATGCTAAGTATAACTCACTTATTGCGCAGACAACCTACATCACAAAGGCAGAAACCAAACGTGAGTACGAAAGCCAAAATACAAAAACTGATTTGAAATTTGTTTTTGTACCTTTCACAAGCATTGCAGATTCTACATTGAAAGTTACAGATGATGAGCTAAAAAGCCATATTGCAAAGTTTAAAGACCGTTATAAGGCACAAGAAACTCGTACAGTTGAATATGTAAAATTCCCTCTTTCTCCTACAAAAGAAGATAGTATGGCTTTTATAGGTGAACTTAGAGAACTTGCCAAAAACTTTGCACTTTCAAAAGAAGATTCTAGTTTTGCAGCTCGTGAAACAGAAGTAGCAGGAAATTATGCTTTCCGTACTGTAAAAGATATTCCTGATGGTATTTTTCAAGAAGGAAAACCACTTTTGAAAGGTGGTATTTATGGTCCTTTTTTGAGTGGCAAAAATTATATGATTGTCAAAGTTACAGATACTAAAGAAGATTCTGCAGCTTTTGTACGTGCAAGACACATTCTATTTAAAGCAGGCGCAAGCCCAGCAGAAAAAGCTGATGCACGCAAAAGAGCGCAAGAGGTTTTAGACAAAATAAAAGGTGGAGAAGATTTTGCTAAAATGGCTAAAATTTATGGTACAGACGGAACAGCAAATGATGGTGGAGATTTGAAATGGTTTGGAAAAGGTATGATGGTGAAGCCATTTGAAAATATTTCTTTTAGCTCTCCTGTAGGTGCGCCACAACTTGTAGAAACTGATTTTGGAGTGCATATTATTGAGGTTACAAGACCTGTAACAAAAACGCAATACAAACTCGCAACTATTGAACGTCCACTTATGGCTGGTACAAACACAGAAACCGCCGTTTATAATAAGGCTTTGATGTTCCAAGATGCTATTAAAAAAGGCTCAAATATTAAAGCTGAAATTGCTAAAAATCCAACACTTATTGCAGCAGTAGCAAAACAACTGAATAGTACTGCAACAGATTTGAACGAAATCAAAGGTGCAAGAGAAGTTGTAAAATGGTCATATAAAGATGAAACGAAAGTAGGTGAAGTGGCTGGTGATATTTTCAAAATAAACGAAGCAAATATGTATTTGGTAGCGGTTTTGACAGGAAAATCAGCAAAAGATGAAGCAGATATTGAATATTTTAGAGAGCAAGCAACATCAGAAGTACGCAAAGAAATGAAAAAAGCTAAGATTATGGCTAAATTAGGTGATGGCAAAGGAACTCTTGACGAAATTGCTAAGAAATATGGTGAAAATATCACCGTACAAAGTATAGCTGATGCAACGCTTGGCGGTTATGGTATTGGCTCTACAGGCTTTAATCCTGCATCTGTGGGAAAATCTTTTTCAATGAAAAAAGGAGACCGTTCTAGTGTATTTGGTGATGATTCTGGGGTATTTATTATGGAAGTAACAGAGAAAAAACCTGCTGCAGAAATAGCTGACTACTCGCAATACAAAAAGCAATTATTTGATAAAGTGCTTAATATCACTAAAAATAATTCTTATCCTGCACTTATTGACTTGTATAAGATAGAAGATTTGAGAGGTAAAACTTTCTAAATAATTGTGAATTATGAATTAGGAACTAGCAACTGCTAGTGTGAATGAATACAAGATTTTGACAATCAAATCATAACACAAACTCATTACAGAAATTCACTCAAGGAAACATAAAATCATATTTTATGGGTTTAAGAAAATAAATACTTTAAAAAGCCTTTCCAATTTTTGGAAAGTTTTTTTTTGTTTAAAAAACGCTGGAAAGAATTATTTTTAGAAGGAAATAGAAATAATCACTATATTTGAACTTGAGATTTTTTTTACTAAGTACCTTTCTCTAATTAGTTTATATTATGATAATGTTCGTGTGATGTCAGGTGTTTCCACCTGACATCAAGAATGCGCTTTTAGATATTTGATAGAAGAATGATTTTGTATTTTTTCTCAAAACAAAAATAAAAAGCGCATTTGAAGTCAGGTGGAAACACCTGACTTCACAAAAAATATACATAATTAACTGATTATAAACACTAGCAGTTGCTAGTTTGTATTCATTCACAATTTAAAATTCACAATTACTTATGATAACTGCTATGATTATTGTTTTTATTGTTGGATATCTTGCCATTGCGCTAGAACATCAAATAAATATCAACAAAACCGCAACTGCTATGATGACTGGCGTACTGTGCTGGTCTATTTTCATCTTGATGAGTGATGATATATCACTTGCAGCCAATACTCATTATCAGGCATTTATTAAAAATAATACCTCTCTTTCTATTCCTTATATTGGATTTATCAATTTTAGCCTAAAAGAAGCACTTGCAAGCACCGCAGAAATACTTTTTTTCTTAATGGCAGCAATGACTATTGTAGAACTTATTGATGCTCACGAAGGCTTTACTGTCGTTACGAGCCGCATCACTACACGCAATAGCCGTACTTTGCTTTGGGTGATTTCTATTATTACCTTCTTTTTATCAGCATTATTGGATAACCTTACAACGGCTATTGTAATGGTGTCCTTGGTAAGAAAACTCGTTGAAGAGAGAGAAAAACGTCTTTTGTATGCGGCAGTCGTGATTGTAGCAGCAAATGCAGGTGGGGCGTGGTCGCCAATAGGAGATGTTACAACGACAATGCTTTGGATGAAAGGGCAAATATCCGCCGTAAACATCATTCTTGCGGTTGTTTTGCCTAGTATTGTGTCAGTATTAGTGCCAGTTATTTACTTTAATTTTCAGATAAAAGGAGATTTGAAACCGCTTAAAAAATCTATTATTGATGATGATAGAGAGCATACAAGTACCAAATTAGCTTCTATGATAATGCTTATGGTAGGAATTGGTGCGCTTATTTTTGTTCCTATTTTCAAAAATGTTACCCATTTGCCTCCGTATATGGGTATGGTGATAGGGCTTAGTGTAGTTTGGATAGTGTCTGAATTTATCAATAGTGAAAAAGATGCCGTACTAAAACACCCTTTGAGTGCTACACACGCACTTTCACGCATAGATACGTCTAGTGTTTTGTTTTTCTTAGGAATTTTGATTGCTATTGGCGCACTAGAAACGACAGGTATTTTGCATCATTTTGCTGATGCTATGAGCAAGGCACTCGGAAATATTGATATTGTGGTGGTTGCGGTGGGTATAATGTCTGCCATTATTGATAATGTGCCTTTGGTAGCTGCTACGCAAGGAATGTATGGTCTAACGGAATATCCAATAGATAGCAAACTATGGCACTTTTTAGCATATTGCGCTGGCACAGGCGGAAGTATTTTGATTATTGGTTCTGCGGCTGGTATTGCTGTAATGGGAATGGAAAAAATTGAGTTTGGCTGGTATATGAAAAAGATAAGTTTAATTGTTTTGTTGGGTTATTTGGCTGGTGCAGGCGTTTATTTGTTGCAATATAGTTTTACGCATTGATAAAATAGTATTTTTAAACATTATACTTAGAACAATCCCTTAATATTTTTATAAAAATATTAAGGGATTTCTTATTTATGATTTTATTGTGCTATTTATTCTCTTATTTCCTGTATTTTCTTAACTGCAAATCCTATGTGAATACGTACTGCAGTAACGTATCTACAAAAATATACCATCAAGTTTAAATATACTTCTTAACTTTTACTTAATATTCTAATCTACTCATTTACAACAATCTAAAAGATATTGAAAACCCAATTTCTAAGACTTTTTAAGGAAATATTACTAAAATTATTTCAAATCTCACAAAAACATAAACATTTTTTATTATCCAAAACACCTTAAATTAACATTGCTAAACTACATTTGTGCATCCAAATTGGAGAACATTGTTAATTTATTCTATGATAAAAAGTTATTGTTTTTTACTCATACTTCTTGCAAGTATTTTAGTCAATACACACGCCAAAGCACAAACTGGCACTATCAAAGGTACTATCAAAGATGCAAAAACCAAAGAAGTCATCATTGGTGCAACCATTTTGATAGACGTAATTGCCATTGGTGCGGTTACAGACGTTGATGGCACGTTCAGCGTTACCAATATTCCCATTGGTACGTATGATATTTCTATCTCTTTTATGGGGTACGAAACCAAAAAAATTGATAAAATCACCATTCAAGATGGTAAAATCATTGTCATCAACGCTTATATTGATGAAGACAACGCCTTAGGGGAAGTTGTCGTTACTGGGCGCAAAGAAACTAACACAGAAATTGCCGTTATTTCTGAAATAAAAGAAGCCCAACAAGTTGCTGTGGGCGTTTCTAGTGAACAAATTACCAAAAATCAAGATAGAGATGCTAGTCAAGTCGCTAGACGTGTTTCTGGCGTGTCTATTATTGATAACCGCTTTGTTTTGGTGCGTGGTTTGGGGCAACGCTACAATACTGTTCTTATCAATGATGTTATAACACCTTCTACGGAGGTTGATAGTAGGGCTTTTTCTTTTGATATGGTGCCTAGTCAGATTATTGATAGAATGATGATTTATAAATCTGGTGCTGGTGAGCTTCCTGGCGACTTTGCAGGCGGTGTTATCAAAATATATACTAGAAAAGCTCCTGAAACAAACTTCACAAACTTTAGCTTTGGCACAGGTGTACGTGCTAACACTACCTTTACAACCGTTCAAGAGTACGCCGCAAGTGGTACAGACTTCTTAGGCTTTGATAATGGTACAAGAAAACTTCCTAATCTTCCTAATACGGCTACTTTTCAAGGCGCATCTATGGCTGAAAGAGCTGATTTTGCTAGTCGTTTTAAAAATAATTGGAGTATTTCTGATAATAATGTTAGTCCTGATGCTCGTTTTAACTTTGGTTTGGGTAGAAGATTTGACGTTGGTAAAGTCCAAATGGGTGTTTTTAATAACATTAACTATTCTAATACTAGTCAGTTTGCTGATGTGGCTTTTGGTAAATACGAAAATGGTACTGTTGCAGGTAAATATTATCAATCTTTTAGAGATGAGCAATTTATTAAAAATGCTCGCTTAGGAATTGTAAGTAATTGGTCAGCTAAATTTACGCCAAAGTTCTCTTTGGAGCTTAAAAATATGTTTAATCAAATGGGAATGAGTGAAACTGTTGTCCGTAATGGCAACGACACGCAAGCAAACAAACAAATACGTTCTTATTCTCAACGCTACGAAACTAGAAGTATCTATACTGGTCAGCTTGTCGGAAAACACGACATCAACGACAAACTAAATGTTAATTGGCAGCTTGGGTTGGGTTATACCAACAGAAAAGAGCCTGATTGGAAACGCCTTGTATATAGTCGTGTTGATGCTACACAAGATTTTTCTGTAGAAGCAACAGGCGCAATCATTGATGCAGGCAGATTTTTCTCTAATCTTAATGAAACAACTATTACGGCAGCCTCCAACGCTGAATATTTGATTAGACAAAGAGAAAATAAAGATGAAAACATTAAACTAAAATTTGGTTTTTACACAGAAAGCAAGCGCAGAAACTTTGATGCTAGATTTTTTGGATATAGTGGAGGTCGTGCCAGCACTAAATCTAATCCTTTGGAAACAATTTTTAGCACTGAAAACGTAGGTATAGGTGGTTTCCAAGTCAATGAAGGTACACAAAGTGCAGATAAATATACTGCATCTAATACATTGGCGGCTACTTACGTTAGTCTTGTGATGCCTATTACAGACAAACTTAATCTTAATGCTGGTTTGCGTGCTGAATTTAACCAACAAAAACTTAGTAGTGCTGCATTGAAACAAAATGTTGATAATCCTAAGATAAATTTGCTTCCTTCTGTTAATCTTTCTTATAATTTAAGTACCAAACAGCTTTTAAGAGTTGCTTATGCTTATACTGTAAACCGTCCCGAGCTTAGAGAGCTTGCTCCTTTTGCTTATTACGACTTTAATTTTAATGCCTTATTTTCTGGAAATGAAAGTTTGACTACCGCAACTATACATAATGTTGATGCTCGTTAT
>JANYGM010000479.1 GCA_025362415.1 bacterium | reverse complement strand
CAAAGGTTATCCCAAAGTAAGAGGTAGGTTACATACGCGTTACGCACCCGTTCGCCGGTAGCATTGCTGCCCCCTTGACTTGCATGTATTAAGCCCGCCGCTAGCGTTCATCCTGAGCCAGGATCAAACTCTCCATTGTAAATATATTTTGCGCTCCTAAATAATCATAAAAATAACCAAAAATAGATTACGCTATCTCTAATCATCAGTTATAACTACTTGAAACACTTTCTGACTCGTTTTATAATTGACAGAAGTCTTAGGAAAGCGTTTGATTAAACTATTATAATTACTCACAATAATCAACCAACATTTATCCCAAAACATTCTAAAATGTTTGCTGTTTAGTTTAGTATCTCAATGAACTTGTTGACAAAATAAAGTAAACTTTAATTCTATCAATGTGAAAACCTAATGCTTTCATTTACTATTTTTACTGATTTTCTCGGAGTGCAAAGGTACGAATACTTTTTTAACTTCCAAATAAAATTTAAACTTTTTTCAAAAAACTTTTAAAGCTGAACTAATTTCAAAACTTTAATTTTTCCCTCGTTATTTCGGAGTGCAAAGGTACGAATACTTTTTTAATCTCCAAATAAAACTTAAACTTTTTTCAAAAAACTTTTAAAGCTTAACTAATTTCACAACTTAAATTCTTTACTACTTATTTCGGAGTGCAAAGGTACAAATACTTTTCTAATCTCCAAATAAAATTTAAACTTTTTTAAAAAAAGTTTAAAGCTAAACTATTTTCACAACTTAAATTCTTTACTCTTTATTTCGGAGTGCAAAGGTACGAATACTTTTTTAATCTCCAAATAAAATTTAAACTTTTTTCAAAAAACTTTTAAAGTTGAACTAATTTCAAAGCTTTAATTCCCTTACTTGTTATTTCGGAGTGCAAAGGTACGAATACTTTTTTAACATCCAAATAAAATTTAAACTTTTTTTTAAAAAATTTTTAAAGTTGGACTACTTTCAAAACTTTAATTTCTTTACTACTTATTTCGGAGTGCAAAGGTACGAATACTTTTTTAACATCCAAACTTATTTGCAAGTATTTTTACAGAAATAAAACAAATATACCGCAAACGGGAAAGATTTCAGAAAACAAATTTGTATTAGTTCCTGCGGAACGGCATATTTATAGAAGTATCATTGTATTTGTATTTCGCTCCAGCAGAGCGAAATATTTATAAATATACCGCTCCGCTGGAGCTGAATACATTTTTACCTATTTGCTATAAATATGCCAGTCCGCTGGACTTTAATACATTTTCCGAAATTCAAGCCGTTCACAGTATAAATATAGGGGCTTACGCACTAATTTAAGGCTTTATAATGAAAAACAAGCACATTAGTGTAGGCATTTTGTTTATTTGGTACAACATTTAGATAACGACATTTTGATGCGGACATAATAGGGTTGTAAGACTTTTTAGCAAATACCTCATTGGTGGGATTGTAATCTACACCATTAAAGAAAAGAATAACAAATTAGTTATGTCGTTATCAAATTGTTAATTTGTAAACTTTACGTAGGCGTTTGATTTATCAAAACGCTGTTTTGGGACAAAACAAATGGTAGAGAACAAAATGCACTAGAAGGTATTTTTGTACCCAAATTGTTCTACCTCATTTGTTTTGTGCCAAAACACCACTTGATAAATCAAGCGACTACAAATTTCAAAATACAATTTATCAATGTCGTTATCTAATTCTAAGAGTTCGTAAATACTAATTTTGTATCCAAACAGTGTTTTTTATAAATTAAACATTAAATTTATTCAATTTTATTGGACAAATTAGATGTGGAAGCCCTAATTTTGATATAATCTTAATTTCTGATTATCAACAATTTTTACAACAGAGGAATATTAATATCAGAAATTTTTAGCACAAAGCTAAGAATCTCAAAAAAAACACTCATCTTTGTTTCTTATATTTTTTTGTAATAATTTTAGGAAATTAAACTTTTTTTACTTTTGTTACGTTAGAATTATAGTAAAATTATAACTGTAACTTGATGAGTAAACTTTAAATCAACCAAATGAGACAACTAAAAATTAGTAAGCAAATCACCAACCGTGAATCACAATCATTGGATAAGTATTTGCAAGAAATAGGTAAAGTTGATTTGCTAACACCTGACGAGGAAGTAGAGCTTGCCAAGCGCATTCGTGAAGGTGACCAATTTGCGCTAGAAAAGCTTACAAAAGCTAATTTGCGTTTTGTTGTTTCTGTTGCAAAACAATACCAAAATCAAGGTCTTTCTTTGGGTGATTTGATAAATGAAGGTAATTTGGGGCTTATCAAAGCTGCTCAACGCTTTGATGAAACTCGTGGGTTTAAATTTATTTCGTATGCGGTTTGGTGGATACGTCAGTCTATTTTGCAAGCACTTGCAGAACAATCAAGAATTGTACGTTTGCCACTCAATAGAGTAGGTTCTTTGAATAAAATTTCTAAAACTTTCTCAGAATTAGAACAAAAATTTGAGCGTGAGCCTTCACCAGAAGAGCTTGCAGAGGTGCTAGAAGTTTCTACATCTGAAGTAATTGATACTTTGAAAATATCAGGCAGACACGTTTCTATGGATGCACCTTTCGTACAAGGTGAAGAAAATAGCCTTTTGGACGTGTTGGAAAATGATAGTGAAGACACTCCAGACTCTGAACTAATGTCAGATTCTTTACGCAAAGAAGTACAACGTGCTTTATCTACACTTACACAACGTGAGGCTGATGTTGTTACATTTTATTTTGGCTTGAATGGTGAAAGTATTATGACTTTGGAGGAAATTGGAGAGAAATTTAATCTTACTCGTGAGCGTGTACGTCAGATAAAAGAAAAAGCTATCCGCCGTTTGCGTCATACATCACGCAGCAAAGCACTAAAACCTTATTTAGGATAGTCTTGAGGTACGAAGTTTGAGGTACGAAGTTTGAGGTACGAGGTACAAAACTTAAAGTATAAATACAAAATTTGAAATAAAAAAAATACTCTTTTTGAAGAAAAAAACCTACATTGTAACACTTTGTAGGTTTTTTTATGAAAATAATTCACAACTCATAATTCACAACTCAAGATGACTGTATGTACTGATGGTTCTCGTTTATACGCTTTCAAAAGGAATGTAATTATTCAAACAATAGCCTTGTTGAATATACTGTTTACGAAAGAATTTTTGCGTGCTGCTTTTGGTTGGCAAAAAATGGCTATTTTGACATCAGAAGTTATATTTATGATAGGAACAACTATCTATATTATTTCTATTTATACTTTACTAAAACAATTTACACAAAACAGATTTATTTTAAATACTATTTTGGTGAGTTTTGCTCTTGCATTTTCTGTAGGTTGTATTATCCAAAATCCATTTTTTTTGGTGCAATTAGAAGGCAAAAAATACTATCATTTGCTTGTACAAACGTGTTTTTCTACGGGTACTTTTACGGTGATTTTTTATACAATCAAAGAGATTTTTGATGATGATACTACACAAACAGAACGTCTTTGGGGTGCTGCTTGTGTATATTTTATGATTGCTTGGGCTTTTGGGGGCATCTATGATGTGATAGGAGTTTTAGATAGTAATGCGTTTGGAAATGCACCAGAAATAGGAACAACATTAACTTATATTGAAGCAACTGCTTATAGTATGAGCGTTTTAGGAAATTTTAACCAAATTTATGAAAAAGTAAGCCCTTTGATGGCACGTGTGGCAGTAATAGAAGCAGTTTGGGCGCATTTATTTGTGGTGCTTGTGGTGGGAAGATTGTTATCAAAATAATGACACAAAAAACAACAAATATCATTTTAGGAATTTTGACTGTAATAGCATTTTCCTTTATCCAAATCATTTATAATCATAGCTTTACGTGGACTTCATTTTATAGACAATCCATATTTAATAATTTTATTGACCTTTTATGGCAGTTTTTGACTTGGAATTTCAAAGTTGCATTTTTCCCAGAAGAAAATCCTTTTCTTTGTGTTTATTTTTTTCTTTGTGTTTGTCTTCTGACTGCTTCATTTTTGAATAAGAAAATATACATAATTATTTCAATATTTAGTTTATATGCTTTTTGGTATGCTATTATTTACGTTTTTGGAAGTTATATAGGAGATTTTGAAATGACCTCTATTCCGTTTTTTGTGATTTCTATTGTGTATATTTTAGCTTTGTTTAAACAAAAAATTATTATAATTTCGCTTTTACTAGGGATTTTTGATTGGGCTGTTTATAGGGTTTTTCCGTTGCTTTTATGGAATTATGAGTATCATTATCACGAAGATAAAGGAGAATACTTGAGTTTAGCAAGTATGACCACATTCCAAAAAAGCGTTTATATATCACTTCAAATTTGGCATATTATCAATGTTTTTGTGCTGATATTTGTTCTTTACAAGGTTGGGAAAGCAGTTTTTAGTTATTTTAAGAAAAATGAAAATAGTCAAATAACCTAGCAAAAATAAAAAAATAAACTTGCAAACTTTCAACAAAACATATCATAAAAACGTCCAAATCTACGAATTTGGCTATGCACCGCTTTTTTTGAAGCCTTACATTACTGTTTTTTGTTATTTGATTGATGGCTTACTGATTGACACTGCCCAAAGGAATTGTGAAAAACTTGTCCTAAAACATCTTCCCATAAGTGAAATAAAACAAATTGCGCTTACACATTGGCACGAAGACCACACAGGAAATTGCGCTGTTTTGCAAGAGAAAACACAAGTACACACGCCTAATATATGTACTTACGCACACCCCTATACACAAGAGAAAGTTAAAAATAGTTTTTCTGTTTTGCCGTATGAAGAATTTTTATTTGGCAAAATAAAACCTGCGAAAGGTATATTTGCACCATTTCCAGAGAAAATAATTACTCCTAAACACATTATTTATCCTATCTTTGCTGATGGGCATTCCGTTGACCATACCGTTTTTTTGGAGAAAAATGAAGGTTGGCTTTTTTCTGGTGATTTGTTTGTAAATACTAAAATTAGGTTTTTTAGGAAGGGAGAAGATATTTATCAGACAATAAAAACACTTAAAAAAGTGGAAAAAGAAGATTTTGATACTATTTTTTGTGGACATAATCCGCAAATAATTGATGGGAAAGCTATTTTTAACAAAAAAATCCAATATTTAGAAGATTTTGTGGGGCAAGTACAACAAAATATCAAAAAAGGAATAATAAAACCTACTCAAATTATCAAAAATATGCAGTTACAAGAAAGAACATTGCTTAAATTCCTCACTTTCAATGACGTAAGTCTGGCACACATGGTAAAATCAGCTATGAAAGTAGTGAGTAGTGAAATAGTAAGTAGTGTGTAGTGAAATACATTGTTATGACAAAAAACACTATTCACAATTCACAACTCATAATTCACAACTCAAAATGTCTTGGTTATCACGTACAGAAACACTTATTGGAGAAGAAAATATAAAAAAACTTGCTGAAAGTCACGTTTTGGTAGTTGGTTTGGGTGGCGTTGGGTCATTTGCAGCAGAGTATATTGCTCGTAGTGGCATTGGGAGAATGACCATTGTAGATGGCGACACTATAGAATTTACTAACAGAAACCGCCAACTTCCTGCACTTGTAAGCTCTGAAGGGCAAAGCAAGGCACTCTATATGGCAGAACGCTTGAAAGATATTAACCCAAATATCATTTTGAATGTTGTTAATGAGTATCTTAATGAAGAAAAAATGCAACAATTATTTGCTGATAAAACCACCCCTAACCCCTCCTTTCAAGGAGGGGAACAGACTCCCCAACTTCCTAAGGAGGGGTTGGGGGTGGTTTTAGATAACATCAATAAATTTGATTATGTAATTGATGCTATTGATACTATTGCACCCAAAATAATGCTTATTCGTAATTGCCTTGATAATAAAATACCTCTCGTAAGCGCAATGGGCGCAGGTGGGCGTTTTGACCCAGAAAAAATAAAAATTGCGCCCATTTGGAAAACTAAAAACTGCCAATTTGCCCAACAAATCCGCAAAAATTTGAGACAAATAGGCATTACACACAACACAGGACAGGATTTTATGGCTGTTTTTTCGGAAGAGCTTCCAGATATTTCTCGTGTGAAACTTGTAGAAAATCAACAACATAAAAAATCATATCTTGGTACAATTTCTTATATGCCGTCTTTATTTGGGGCTTTTTGTGCCTCCGTAGTGATTAGAAATATTATTGAAATCACGAAAAGTAACTAAATATTTAGTTTTAGGAATGAAATAGCATATAATCATTTTATCATCAAAATTTTGTATTCATTCAAAATTCACAATTCAAAATTCACAATTATTTAATACTGTCCACTAGCAAGCAAAACTAGCGTGCAAGCATATTCTGTTTGGATATTATTGGCTTCTGCAAGGGCTTTTAATTCGTCATTTTCTGTGTTTGGATTAAATATAAGGCGTTTTGGTTTGGTTTGCAGGATATAATCATACCATTCTGGTTGATTTTTTGCACCCAAATATAGCGTGATAGTGTCAATATCATCAAAAATAGGTTTATCTGTATGAATTATTTGACCTAAAAGTTCCCCTTCACGTATTCCCAAAAGTACAATTTCGTGTTTGTGTGCCACAAGCATATTGGCAGCTTTGTAGGCGTAGCGTTCTGGATTAGTGCTTGCGCCTATAATAAGTGTTTTTTTCATTGTTTTTTCTTTCAAATATAAACAAAAATGATGTAAAATGGATTTTAATCAGCTAATTTTTAATGTTTTTTTCTATCTTTGCACTTCTAAAAGACAATTTATAATTAGATAACGACATTACAAATTAGTATGCTTATTTTGAAACGCAGGGTATAAAACCCTGCGCTACTGATTTTAAAACATATTTTTAACCAAAA
>JANYGM010000438.1 GCA_025362415.1 bacterium | reverse complement strand
GAATTATGTTTTCTCAAAAATGTCACCCATATTTATTTTAGATAAAGACATTATTAACTTTAAGGCATAAGAAATAATTTATAACCACATTTTTTTACAAAAACTTCATAAAAGACACCTTTTTCAAGGGTTTTCACTTTCTCACAAGTTTCAATCTCCCAACCTGCAAAATCTTTTGCAAGCATTTGAGAGATGCTTTTTGGCAAATCCGTTTTTTTAATTTCTTGTTCAGTTTCCAACCAGTCGCCTTTTGCAGATATATGCGCAGAACTTTTGATGTTGTTTTGTTTAAAATCAACTTCAAAACTACCATCAGTTTCTTTGCTATACTTCACCTTTTTTGCATCAGCAAACATAGCTTTGAAAGTGGTTTGAACAGATTGTGGCACATTTTTTTGTGCGCAAAGAGGCGTATTTACTGAAAATCCAATCAGTAAAACAGCCATAAAAATGATATTTTTCATTTTTTAGATTATTAAAAATTTTGAAATTATTAAAATTATTTTTTGAATTAAATTATTACTTGTGAAGTCAGGTGTTTCCACCTGACTTCAACAAACAAGTTTTAATTTTTTGGAGGCTGGAATACAAAGCCAGAAAAAATATAAAAATAACTTTCTTTGTAAACTAAAAAGTTTTTTTCAATAATTTGAGCAAAATTATTGAACAAAAATTGCATATTTTTCATAGAAAAAAGCACAATATTTGTAAGTTGTTGGCTCTGAAACGGAATTGGTGTTGTTTTTTGTTCGTTTTCCTCTTCCTCATTTTCTTCGTTTTCGTTATCATCTTCCAATCCAAAAATACTTTCAAAGTTGAGGTTATTTTCTAAAAATTGCTCTAAAAATTGTTCTTCCAAAAACTCAAAAAAGTTAGTTTGTCCATTTATTTTCTCATATTCTTGGTAAAGATTAGGCAATTTTGCTACAAGCATAAAGTCGCTTTTGGGCAGAAAACCGCCCAAAAGAAAGTGAAAACTCAATAATATGAAAAAATATTTTTTCAAAATAAATATAATTGATATGCTATTATTGTTGTTTGTAAAGACACAAATAATTGCGCTTTTTGTATCTTAATTTTCGTACTTCGTACCTCAAACTTCGTACCTCAAAAATTATCTATACACTTCAAATTTATCCACCATACTGGCAGTACGCACAATTAGGTTAAGATAATTGTTGTAGATAGTAATTATTTCTGTATGATTTCCACGTCCAGCTCGTCCTTGTTGCATTTCATAAACTGTTTTTAGTGCCACATTATCAATCCCTAACTCACTTTTGACGTTGTTAATGATGTTTTCTGTACTTGTTGCAAAAAAACCAGTACGCAAATAAATCACCATATCAAGGCAAATCAGAAGTTCAGAGAAGTTAGTGGTAAGTTTTTCTGTCAAATTAGCAGGATTTTTAAGTTCTAACATAAAATAATGTCGCATTGAAAAGAGTGTTTCTTTCAAATTTCTCTCACACGAGCAACGAATATCCTCCAAAGAAATAGTCAAACTACGAAAAACATCTTTGCCATAAATAAGGTAATTTTTGACTTTTATGTCTGTAAATTCTATGGGAAAAACGTCAGAAGAGGTCAGCATTTCATCTTTTGTGATGATATTTGCCTGCAAATTAAAAGTTTTGTTAGCCGACAAAATAGGCGGAGCAATCATTTCTAGCAAGTCTGTACTCACTTTTTCAAAAACAATAAAAGTTTTGATAGTAGAACGTTTTTCGTCAAAACTTTCCTGCGTTATCTCACCATAAAGATAAATAGCAAGCAGTTGTTCACGAGAAACAGTAACAACTTGTCGTACAAAATCAGCTATTTGCGCATCTAAAGTAATAGAAATTTTGGGATTGAGTGTACTAATATTTTTAACAGAATTGGGCATTTTTATTGGTTTTTGATTTGTTTTTAGCGTGTTTTTATTTATTTTTGATAAAAACAACCGTAATTCGTAATTTGAAATTCGTAATTGACTTTACGCTTCAGGCATTAGCTTGATTTTGAGTATTTTAAAGCGACTTTTTTCTTTGTCGTAATAGAATTTTTGCAGCACATCAAAAATATCATTACCACGAAACCACGAAAGTTCCACTTTGATATTATTTTTGGCATCTAACCACTGAATTTCATAACTTTCTTGATTTTTCTTATATTCTGCAATGTAAGAAATCATCTCTTCTAGGATAGAAATTTTGTTGTTTCCCTTAATAGAATGAAACAAAAACTTTTGATTATGTTCCCTATTGATAGTAATAAGGTCTAATTTGATGATTAGGTTGCTTGTTTCTGCGTCAGGCACAAGATTATAATCAAAATAAATCTGGGTTTCGTCTAATTGTGTTCTGATATGGTTTTCTAGGTCAATTTCTTTGAGTAGAATTTCTGCTGGTTGTTGTAGGGCGTTGTGTCTGATGTCCATAAATGATATTAAATTGTATTTTTATAATGTATGTTAAAGTAATTTTTAAAGTAGATTTGTATAATTAGTTTATGTTTTTATGTAATCAAAAAGTTAAGAAAGCATTTGATTATCAAACTTTTGTATTCATTCACAATTCACAATTTACAATTCACAATTCCTTAGTCTATTAAAGTTGTTTCTAATATCACTCTAAAATTGCGCAAGATAGCAATTATTTGTATTAAATCTTTCTCTTCTGTGCTGTTGTAGGCATTAGAAACGCAATAATTTTTATCTTTCATTGTTACGAAATACCAAAATCTACCTACTACGTATGCTCCGTACATTGGTTTTCCGTTTTTATTTTTCTCTTGTGCTATCAAAAAAGCCTCTATTAGTTGTGCCAGAGGGTCTCCGTTGGGGTCTTTTTCTTTTTTGTACTCTTGAAAATGAAAATAAGGCACTTTTACCAAATCCATCACACCTTTTGCAATCATAAAATCAGTTTTTGTCTTCAAAAAATGCCCTTCTACTGTTGCCTGAACAGTTTTCTCATAAAGGCTACGAAATTTATTATTTGATTTTAGCCCCGAAATGGCAATAATAAAAGCAATAAAATTCATTTTTAGGTCTTCTTCGTTCCAATTTTCTACATTTTCAAATGCTTCTTTGGCGAGATTTTTCACTGTGGCAGCATCTTCATTACTAAGAATAGTTGTTGTATTTAGCCATTCTTTTAATAAATTTGTATTTACGTTTTCTTTTGATGTTTCATTAACTTTGGTTTTTGTAAGTTCAAAAGTATCAACTATTTCAGCTTCAGACCATTGTTTTATTTTATTTGCCATAGTTTTGAGCTATTTATTTTTGTGTAAATATACGAAAATAAGGAGTAAAATATACTATCTTTTTTTATATTCAGGAATTTTTATTAGCTTTGCTTAGGATTAAATATACAAAATTATCAAGATGAATTACGTTGAAATACAAGGTTTAGAGAGTGATGATGCTATTCAGATTTTAAAAGATACTTACCAAATTCGTTTTACACCTAAATATGCAGAACATATTTGGGACAATTATAAGGATAACGCACATAAAATAAAACATACAGAAATACGTTCTATTATTAAAAAACGAGCTATTTTAGTTTCCACTAATAAAAAAGATGAATTTCATTGCTTGTCTAAATTTAAAAATAAAATTTATTTAACTGTTGTTATTATCAAAAATGATGAATTTCTTGTAAAAACTTCTTATATTTGTAGCCTAATCTCTCACATTTTAACATATAACGACTATGAATATCAAAGTGGGTATTGAAATACACTATGTGCCTGATATACTGTTTGAAGATGGCACTTATAAAGATGCTGACGACTATATCAAAACTGTAATGTGGATGCAAAAACAGTACTATAACCAGCACTACAATGAAAAAAAAGCATCAAAAATAGAAAAAAAATCTATTATTAAAATTTAAAATTTTTCCTTAAAATACTCTTTCCAAACTTCAAAACTGTCCTTTAATTTTTCAAAATTTTGATGTAAGTTTTCTTTGTAAATTGTATCATTTTCTAAATAAGGTTTTTCTTTCATATCTTTATCAATAATGGTGGCTTTTTCTGCCAAATCATCTGCACCCAATGTGCCTGCATTGCCTTTGAGCGTGTGTATATGTGAGGCTATTTGCCTAAAATCATTATTTTGGATAAAAATTTCCAAGTTATCAATCAAAGATTGTGCTTCTATTTGAAAGTCTTTCAAACTTTCTAGTACAAGTTCATCTCCACCATATTTTTTAAGTTGTGCTAATACATTTCTATTGATAATTTTGTTATCAACTTCTAATGAAACCACCCCTAGCCCCTCCTTAAAAAGTAGGGGAATAAACTCCCCTACTTTAAAGGAGGGGTTGGGGGTGGTTTTTTCAATGTTTTGAGTAAGAATTTTTTGAATAGTTGTTAGCAAAATTTCGGCACGAATAGGCTTAGAAATATAGTCATCAAAACCACTTTTCAAAAATTTTTCTTTGTCTTCTATCATAGCGTAGGCAGTCATAGCTACAATAGGAGGTACTTTTTGCGGACTTTCTGATATATTTTGCAGTGAATTTTGATGTAAGATTTTCATAGTTTCTACTCCGTCCAAATCTGGCATTTGAATATCCATCAAAATCAGTGCATATTTTTGATTTTCTGATAAATTTTCTGTTTGATTTTTTTGTACTTTTTCAAGACATTCAAAACCGCTTTCTGCAAAATCTATTCTACAACCACTTTTCTCCAAAATATCACCTGCCACTCGTCTATTGATAGCGTTGTCATCAACAATCAAAATAAAAGGACGAGTATTAAAAAATGTAATATCTTGATTATCAATGCTTTTTTTGGTGAAATTATCAAAATTTGATGCTAAATCTAAGACATTATTTGGATTGTCTAGATTATTTTGATTACTATCCTTTGAAAAATTGTTTGTGATACTTGTTTTAAAAGTGAAATAAAAACAACTTCCTTTTCCTATCTCGGAGCTTACGCCCATTTCTCCTTGCATCAAGTTAGATAGTTCTTTTGAGATAACCAAACCCAAGCCAGTACCTGCATAACTCTTTGAAAATGAGTTATCTACTTGACTAAAAGAATAAAAAAGTTTGTCCAAATTTTCCTTAGAAATTCCAATTCCTGTATCTTTTACGGAGATTTTCAGGATAATTTCTTGCGTTTTTTGTTCATTTTTGTTGATTTCTATATTATTCTCTAAAACTTTTTCAACCTCTGTATAAATTGTAATTTTCCCAGATTCTGTAAACTTAATTGCATTAGAAACAAGGTTGGAAAGTATTTGCAAAAGACGTGTTTCATCAGCAAAAATAGCATCAGGCACATCATTTTCAAAAGAAAATTTTAGTTGATTATGTTTGCTTTCTGCTTGTTGTTTGAAAAGCGCATAAATTTTGTCAATTGTATTTTTCAAAGAAATATTTTTCTCATTAAGTTGCATTTTCCCTGCCTCAATCTTAGATAAATCCAAAATATCATTTAAAATTGTAAGCAAAGTTTCAGAAGATTTTTTGACAATTTGAACGTATTCTTGCTGTTTTTGAGAAAGTGCTGTACCAGAAAGCAAATCAATCATACCAATAATGCCATTCATTGGTGTTCTGATTTCGTGGCTCATATTAGCCAGAAAACTGCCTTTTACTTTCAAAGATTTTTCTGCTAACTCTTTGGCTAGTAGTGCTTTACGCTCTGTTTTTTTGAGTTCTGTGATGTCCCTAATCACGCCTTCAATGGCAATAGGATTTCCCAAATCATCAAAAATCAGCCTAATATTAGACATACTTTCTACTACATTTCCATTTTTGCAACGCAAACCCACTTCAAAATTTCGTAGTTTACCGTTTTTAAACAAGGTTTTGAAGGCTTTTTTTAGAAATTCTTTATGGCGGTTTTGCAGGAAAATTTTGGACAAATCAGTATGATTTTGCGTTGTCATTTCTCCTAAAACTAAGTTTTCATTACCCTCTAAAACATAAAAATCAGTAACTTTTTTTCCTAACATTTCTTCTGGCAAATAACCGCCCAACTCATAAATAGAAGGGCTTATCATTTGTATAACTCCTTTTAAATCAGAGCGGTAATAAATATCTTGAAAAGAAATAAAGATGTTTCTAAATTTTTCTTCACTTTCTTTTAAGGCAATTTCAGAGAGTTTTTTTTCAGTGATATTATGCGCAATAGCGGCTACTTCTTGTATGTTTTGAATACTATTTTGTAGGCTATTTTTAGTATGAGTTTGTGTATCATTTTGGATACTTTGAGTAAAATTATTTTCAATATTTTCAGTAATATAAATAGGATTTAGATAAACTTCACGCCACCGCAAAATACCATTTCTATCAATTACTTTTATTTCAAAATGTTGTACTTTTCCAAGAAAAGCAGCTTTAAATTTTTCTTTCCAAAAGGTATCTACTTTTTCTTGTGCAATAGCACTTTTAAGCATATCTAGTGGCTGATTTAGTTGCGGAATGATGCCATATTGTTCTTCTACTGCCTTAGCATAATTGTTATTGAAAGCCGTAAACTTACGCTCACGGCTCACAGTCCACATAAGATGTGAGCCACTTTCAAAAACTGCGTTTAGGCGTGCTGTTTGGTTGCCTAGTTGCTTTTCAGCAAGAATTCTATCTGTAATATCATTCAAAATACCTCTAAAAGCAAGTATTTTGTTGTTTTCACGTCTTGCATTGAGCCTGCCCGAAAGATGCAAAAGTTGGCGTTTGTTGGTATAAACTGCCGTTTGAAAACTAATATTATCCTCACCCTCAAAAACAGCAGAAATTTGGGCGTAAGTAGTTGATTTGTAGTCTTCTGCAATAATATTTTTAAGGTTAATTTCTTTCAAATCATCTATGAAATATCCTAGTTTTTCTCTAAAAACTTTATTGCTAAATAGCAAATCACCCTCCAACGAACAAACAAAAATCAAATCATTAGAATTGTCAAACAAATCTTGCAAAGCAGCATTTGTTTGTTGTAATTCCTTGATAACTAGGTCATTTTCCATTAAGAAATTTTAATTTATAAAATAAATTATTTCATTATTTAGACCTTCAAGGTTTTAAAAACTTGAAAGGTGTTGTTAATAGCTTACAAAAATAGAATTTTTTTTAGAAAAAATATAACAATTTCAATAAACTTTCAGTATATTTGTGTATAGTTTCATCAAATCTCAACAAAAAATCTCTAAAAACCAAAAAAATGATAGCGGAAGCAATTGATAAACACGAAAAACAAGAAATATTAGATAATATTACACAATCTGTTAAAGAATTTGCAGAAAAACACATCAAACCTCAAATGATGGAATGGGACGAGTCGCAAGAATTTCCTATACACGTTTTCAAAGAATTGGGTAAAATGGGGCTTATGGGTATGCTTGTACCAGAAGAATATGGCGGTTCTGGATTTGGTTATCACGAATATGTAGCAGGAATAGTGGCACTTTCTAAAGTTGATCCTTCTATTGGGCTTTCTATGGCGGCTCATAACTCTTTGTGTACCAACCAAATACTAATGTTTGGAAATGAAGAACAAAAACGAAAATATCTTCCAAAACTTGCCACTGCTGAATGGATTGGTGCGTGGGGACTTACAGAACCAAATACAGGCTCTGATGCAGGAAATATGAAAACTACGGCAGTTCAAGATGGTGATTATTTTATTATTAACGGTGCTAAAAACTTTATTACTCACGGAAAAACAGGGCAAGTAGCCGTTATTATGACTCGTACAGGTGCGCCAAACACGTCTAGCAACTCTACTGCTTTCATTTTGGAGAAAGGAATGGCAGGTTTTACGGCTGGACGCAAAGAAAATAAATTAGGTATGCGTGCCTCTGAAACAACAGAACTTATTTTTGACAATGTGCGTGTGCATAAAAGCCAAATGTTGGGTAATGTTGGTGAGGGCTTTCACCAAGCTATGAAAATTTTGGATGGTGGACGTATTTCTATTGCGGCATTGTCGTTAGGAATTGCTATTGGAGCGTATGAAGCTGCTTTACAATACTCAAAAGAAAGACATCAGTTTGGGCAAAACATAGGTAAATTTCAGGCAATAGGTTTCAAATTAGCAGAAATGGCAACAGAAATAGAAGCCTCAACGCTACTTATTGAAAAAGCCTGCGACCTAAAAGATGCTAATAAAGCAGTAACAACTGCATCAGCAATGGCTAAATATTATGCCTCAGAAGTTTGTGTAAGGGTTGCTAATGATGCGGTACAGATTTTTGGTGGCTACGGCTATACAAAAGATTATCCAGTTGAGAAATTTTATAGAGATTCTAAACTTTGCACTATTGGAGAAGGTACAACAGAAATTCAAAAACTCGTAATTTCTAGAAATTTATTCAAATAATTTTATTCAATTACGAATTACGAATTAAAAATTATGACAAAAAGTCTTCAAATTTTAAAATTTGAAGGCTTTTTATTGTTTTTATACGTTCTAAAAAAATAATTTTACAATTAAAAAATGAAAGAATTTATACAATCCATTGAAGATGAATTATTTATCCAAAATAATATTAGTGTAGATGTTTTACGTTTGGATTTGGCGCACCCACTTTTGCAAGGAAATAAATATTACAAACTCAAATACAATCTTCAAGAAGCAAAAAATCAGCAAAAAACAACTTTACTGACCTTTGGAGGAGCTTTTTCTAATCATATTTTAGCTACCTCTTTTGCAGGAAAAATGTATGATTTCAAAACCATTGGTATTATTAGGGGAGAAGAAACACCACCACTCAATAGTACACTAAAACTCGCAAAAGAAAACGGAATGATGCTTTTTTATGTAGATAGAAGCACTTATCAGCAAAAAAACACACCTGATTTTATAGCTATTTTGAAAAATATTTTACAAGAAAAATCAAAAGAAAATCTTGATTTAATAAATCTTGATTTTGATAATCTTTATATTATTCCAGAAGGTGGAAGCAATGATTTGGCTATAAAAGGAACTATGGAAATCCTTGAAAATGAAGTATTTAATAATTATTCTCACGTATGCGTATGTGCAGGCACAGGTGGAACGCTTGCGGGCTTGGTTGCGGGAAAATATTTGTATCAGCTTGAAAATCAGCAAATTATAGGTATTTCTGTTTTAAAAAATGGTGGTTTTTTGAAAGATGAAGTGAATAACTTTTTAGAAAACTGTATTAAAGCCCCCTTTGGGGGTTTGGGGGCTACCTTTGGGGGTTTGGGGGCTACCTTAGAATTAGATTATCATTTTGGAGGTTATGCCAAAAGCAAGCCAGAACTAATATCTTTTATAGAACATTTTATGCAAAAGCATCAAATTCCATTAGAATTTGTTTATACAGGAAAATTATTTTATGCTGTTTTTGACCTTGTCAAAAAGCAATATTTTCCAAAAAATGCACGTCTGCTTATCATACACACAGGAGGATTAAGATAAAAGACAAAATAAAAGACTTTTCAAATTTGAAAAGCCTTTTATTTAGCATTTAAAAACTTATTTTGCTATTTCTAACATATCACCAGCCAACACCCCAATACGAGTGCTAATAGCTAATAAGCCTTTTTGCAAATTTTTATGAAAAATTTGTTGTTCAAGAGGCGTTTTCGTATTGATTTGTTCAGCCAATTTTTGCCAAAAAACAGTTTTTTCTGTTTCATTGCTTAGGGAAATATAATTGAGATATATTTCTTTTATTTCCTCATTTTCAGCAACATTAGCAATAATTTTTTTTGCTTTTTCACTTATATTTTCCATAAATTAATGTTATGGTTTTGTCATTTCAATAGCTACTTTAATGCTATTTTTTACATACAAATCTTTCAAAGACTTATAGCTTTCAACCAGTTTTTTCTTTGGTGCTGTGCCATCAGGAACGATAGTTTCATCTTCTCCTTCCAAAGAAAGTGCTTTATTAAGTTCTTTTTCAGCTTTTTGCTCCTCTAATTCTTTTTTGCGTTTGGTTTCATTTAAAGAAATTTTTGTATTACTACGTCTGATACGCATTTTCTGTACGTCTGAAACTAATTTTTTTAAATCTGGGTCAGATGTTTTTCTTTCTTCCAAAGATTTTCTTAGACGTGCAATCATTTCAGGAGAAACCGTATTGTTAGCCACAGGTGAGGCAGAGCGTATTACATCAGCAGGTAAAGCTGATTTTTCCATACTTTCTCTAAATTCATTTCCAGAGAACATAGAAGGCACTTCTACATCAGGTTGAACCCCCAAAAGTTGTGTTGTAGTACCATTTGCTCTATAATATTTCTGCAAAGTAAGTTTTAAATCTCCTATTTGTGCATCTCTATCTCCTAAAATTTCACCCAAACCCATAATATTTTGTACTGTTCCTTTGCCATAAGTACGTTCTCCAAGCACAATACCACGTTTATAATCTTGAATAGCACCTGCAAAAATTTCTGATGCAGACGCACTAAAACGAGAAGTCAAAACGACTAATTGTCCGTCATACATTTTCTCAAAATTATCTGTTCTATAGGCAGAAATACGCCCATTAGCATCTTTTACCTGCACGACTACGCCTCTATTGACAAAAAGACTGGTCAAATCAATAGCTTCTTTTAGTGAACCACCACCATTAAAGCGTAAATCAACCACGAGGGCATCAATTTTTTCCTTTTCAAACTCTAAAAGTGCCTTTTTAGTGTCGTTGGTGGTACTTTTATAGTCAGGATTTCCTGCTCTAAAATCTTCTGCATTAAAATAAAAACTTGGAATAGTCAAAACGCCCACACGGTATTTTTTGTTGTTTTCTTCATATTCAACAATTTTTTTGGTCAATCCTGCCTCATCAATATTGATTTTTTCTCTTACCATTCGTACTTCTTGTGGTTTTGCGGTTGTGCCATCTTTTGCAGAAAGTATAGACAAACGCACCACAGTACCTTTTTTACCTCTAATAAGTTGGATAGTTTCGTCTATTCTCCAACCTACCACATCTACCATTTTACCCTCATCACCTTGCGCCACACCAATAATTTTGTCATTTTCAGCAAGTTTTTTGCTTTTGAAAGCAGGACTTCCAGGGCGCACACCTTTGATAACTGTATAATCATTTTCTGTACCCAAATTTGCGCCAATTCCTTCCAAAGAACTGTTCATAGTCATTTTGAAATTGCTAGCATCAATAGGTGAAAAATAGCTTGTATGAGGGTCGTAAGATTCTGTTACACAATTCATATATTGCTGAAAAACTTCCTCTGATTTTGTTTGAGCAAGACTTTTCTTAAATTTCTCATATCTTTTCCCTAATTTATTAACAATAGCCGTATCTTTTTCACCTGTCAGTTTGGCAGTTAAAATTTCGTTTTTAATAATTTTGCGCCATTCTTTGTCCAGTTCTTTTTCAGAAGAAAGCCACGCTAAAGAATCACGGTCAGTTTCGTAGTATTCATCAGCAGAAAAATCATATTTTTCCTTCAAAAGTTTCTGATTTCTTTCAACACGTTCTTGAACACGTTTGGTAAAAGTGTTATAAATATTGAAAGGAATCACTAAATTAGTTGTTTCTTGCGAAAGTTCATCATCAATTTTATTACGGTATTTCTGAAATTTTTTGATGTCATTTGCGTGAAAATATAGCCTATCTTTATCTAGTTCATTGATAAATTTATCCAAAATAAAGGAGGAAAGAGAATCATTGAGGTTTTGTTTTTTGTAATGCTCACGTTTCAAAATAGACACAATAAGTACCGCTTTTTTTTCTAGTGCAGCGTTTGGTTTAAGCACAAGATTAGTATCAGCTTCCACTTTTTCATATTTTGTAGTGGCAAAACTTTTACGGATATTGCTAAAAAAACTAGGATTAGTAAACCCAAAAATCATCACAATAATAGGTAGAGAAACTACCAAAAACGTTTTTTTCATAAAACTTAAATTTTTAAAATTCATACTCAAATTCATATCTATTCTTATTTTAACTTCAACAATCAGTAACGCAATAAAGATGCTATTATTATCAAATTTAAGAAATATTTTGGTTTTTTCTAAAAATATTTTCTTAAATATTTTTTAATTAGACAAAGACATTGATATTTTGTATTAGTTCCAGCGGAACTCTACTAGCAAAAGCTAGTTTTATAGAAATATCATTGTGTTTGTATTTCGCTCCAGCGGAGCGCAATATTTATAAAACTAGCCCTTGCTAGTGCCGCTCCGCTGGAGCGAAATACATTTTTTGACTGTTTTCTATAAATATATCAGTCCGCTGGACTGTAATACAAATTATCAATATCGTTATCTAAATGTTTTGTTTTTTATTGATTTATATTGCTTATTTGAGGATAAAACGTATTTTTGTGAGATTTGTTTGTCTTGAATTGTGAATTGTGAATTAGGAATTGTGAATGAATACATTGTTTGCGGTTAGAATTAGGCAAAATCTTTTTCAAAAAATGAGAAATTTGTTTTGAAAACCTACAAAATGCCATTTTTATTGGGATTTATTTTATTTTGGGTAATATTTTTATTGCCTTTGGATAATTGTGTAGCACAAATAAGCCGTTTTTCTCAATTTTATTATTCTCCAACGCTTACAAATCCTGCGAGTATTAGCCTCAATGGTGAGATGTCGGCACGTCTAAACATACGCAACCAACGTATAGGCGCAGGACAAAACTATTCTACTGCACTTTTTACGTTTATTTATCCACTTTTAGATGAGAAAAAAACTATCAACCGTGGTGCTGCAAGTTTGAGTTTATTCAATGAATCTGCTGGAACAAATAGCCTGCTTCGTACAACGGGAATTTTGGCTACTTTTGCCTATAATTTGCAGGTAGAAAACGAACTTTTTTTGAGTTTTGGTTTGCAAGGAGGCTTTTTTCAAAGGAGCATCAATACGGCTGAAATACGCACAGAAAGCCAATATTTAGATGGTTTTGATGCAAATGCACCTATCAATGAGAAAATACCTGTTTTTCGTTCTAGTTATGCGCTTGTCAATGCAGGAATGTTATTTTATAAAGAAAATTTGCGTCAAGAAGTGCCTTATTATCTCGGAATTGGGCTTTATTACCTCAATAAACCAGATTTATCTTTTTATAATCAACCTAGTACATTGCCTATTACGACTATTTTTTCAGGAGAGATAAAAGTATTTGATAATGAACAGTTTAGCATTCACCCAAACTTCCGTTTGATAGTCCGTAATCCGCAAACTACGGCTAATATTGGGGGTTTGGCACGCTATTATTTCAACAATTTTGATGAAGGTGCAAGGCGTTCTTTTGTGGGTGCAGGTCTTTGGTACAATACGGCTGGAATTGCGGTTTTTGGCTTGCAATTAGAGAAACC
>JANYGM010000432.1 GCA_025362415.1 bacterium | reverse complement strand
GTGAGTTGTGAGTTGTAAGTTGTGAGTTGTCAAATATTAACACTCATAACTATCTAAAACACACTTTAAAATGTGCAAATTTACACTTTATTTAGTAATTTCAATATTTATAAGCTATTTTTTTGTTATTTGATTTATTTTTACCTTCTTATAAAGAAAAAATCAAAAAATAATTCCTCCCAAAAAACCTATCAAAATAAGCACTGGAGGCGGTATTTTGGTGAATTGCAATAACAAAAAAGTAACAATAATAATCCCTATATTTAAAATCAGTATATTTATTGATAAAATACTTTGATAACTTGCCAAAACCATCAGCGCAAAACCCGCCAGCACAAGCCCCGCACTTGCCGCATTGATACCTTCTAGTGATGCTCGTACAATACGGTATTTTTTCAGTTCGTCCCAAAATTGTATTACAAAGAAAATAAGCAAAGTTCCTGGCAAAAACACGCCAAAAGCGGCAATCAAACCACCTGAAATTTCGCCTAAAATACCATATTCACGCATACACAAAGCACCAATAAAAACGGCAAAAGAAAATGTAGGACCTGGTACAAGCTGACTAAAAGCATATCCAGACGAAAACTCTTCAATAGAAACTAACTTTTTGACCTGCACAAACTCCGTGAGCATCAATGGAATAAGCACTTGACCACCGCCAAAAATAAGTGTGCCTGTACGGTAAAAATTTTCTGCCAAACGGAAAGGTAAACCAAAAGAAAACTGTCTTGTAACTTCACTAAGTACGCCAACAATGACAAAAACTAAAATAAAATAAGTCAAATTTCGCCATTTTATTTGGATATTTTTATCTTTTTGTCTTGGATATTTTCTAAATTTTAATGTCGTAATAGCCCCTCCCACCACAATAATAATGGGGAAAACCCAAGGTTTATGAAAAACAAACGCCACACAAGTCGCAATAATCATCAGCAAGAAAGCAGTTTTAGTTGTGATGACTTTTTGAATAAATTGTAGGCTTGCATACGCTACAAAACCTATGGCAATAGGTTGCATATAACGAGCAAAAGCCAAAGAAATATCGTTTTCTAGCAAATAATTTACGCCCACGCCTGCAAAAGTCATAATACACACACTAGGGAAAATCCAAACCAAAAGCGTCAGGTAAGCCAAAGGCGCACCACCAACTTTATAACCAATAGCCGTAATAGTTTGTGTAGAAGTAGGACCTGGCAAAAGCGTACAAAGTGCTGTAAGTTCTATGAGTTGCTCGTGAGTAATATAAGCTCTTTTTTCAACAAATTCTTTCAAAAAAATAGCAAAATGTGCCTGCGGACCTCCAAAAGCCGTACAAGCTATCATCAAAACATCTCTTAGAAAAATAAAATAACGAATACGCTTCATTGAGTTGTGAATTGTGAGTGAAATTTCCCCAAAAATACAAAAATATTTTCAATAAAAATTTTGTATTTAACCACATAGGCACATAGAAGACATAGAAATACATTTTTTTGATTTTTATTGATAAAAAAACTATCTTGCTGAAAATTCTGCCTAAACATTCAATAATAAAAAAATGTGCCTTAAAATAGATATTCATACACATATTATCCCAGAAAAATTTCCTTCTTATAAAGAAAAATTTGGGTATGGAGGTTTTATCAACCTTGACCATCACCGCCCTTGTCGTGCCAGAATGATGGTTGATGGCAAGTTTTTTAGAGAAATTCAGGATAATTGTTGGGACGCTGATGTGCGTTTGAAAGAAATAGAAGAGTTTAAAGTAGATGTACAAGTAATTTCTACTATTCCTGTTTTGTTTCATTATTGGGCAAAACCGCTAGATGCGCTAGATACAGCTATATTTTTGAACGACCATATTGCAGAGATTGTCCAGAGATACCCAAAACGCTTTGTAGGGCTTGGTACTGTGCCACTTCAAGCACCAGATTTGGCTATAAAAGAGTTAGAAAGATGTATGAAAATTGGTTTGAAAGGCGTTCAGATAGGCTCACATATCAATGATTGGAACTTATCTGATGAAAATCTTTTTCCGTTTTTTCAGGCGGCAGAACAGTTGGGTGCAGCTATTTTTGTACATCCTTGGGATATGATGGGCAAAGACAAAATGACTAAATATTGGCTTCCTTGGCTGGTAGGAATGCCTGCGGAAAGTTCTTTGGCTATTTGTTCTATGATTTTTGGGGGAATATTTCAGCGTTTGCCACGTTTGCGTGTGGCGTTTGCACACGGTGGAGGCTCGTTTGCGCATACTATTGGACGTATTTCTCACGGTTTTGAGGTGCGCCCTGATTTATGTGCTGTTGATAATAATGTTCACCCACGAGAGTATTTGGGCAAGTTTTATGTAGATTCTTTGGTTCACGACACAGAGGCGTTGCGCTATCTTATCAAAACTATGGGAGAAGACAAAATTGCGCTTGGCACAGACTATCCTTTTCCGCTTGGAGATATGGAAATGGGCAAAATCATTGAAGATATGGGAGATATTTCTACCAAAACTAAAGATAAACTACTTGGTTTAAATGGTTTAAATTGGCTTAATATGGATTTGGAGCATTTTTTGGAAGAAGAAAAACAGAAAATGAAAATTGTTATTTGATAAGAATATCTCATTAAAAACAATTAAAATTTTTTAATGAGATATTGTTTTTAATGGGAATATTTTATGAAAAGGGTCATAAAATAACATATAAATAATTCCTAAATTCCCTATAAAAAAGAAAATTCTTGGTGCTTTATTGCCATTTTTATTGGTATAAAGTGCAAATTCTCCTAGTTGAGGTAATTGTGTTTTAGTATTATTTTTAATATTTAATATTTTGGCAACAATTTCCACAAGTTCTTTTTTGGGATTGTTTATGGTCTTAAAATGTTTTGTATAATCTTCATTTAACAACTCATTTAGCTTTTTAGAACAAATATCTTTTATTTTTTCAAAATAAATATGATAATCAGATTTATCTGGATATTGCTCACTCGTAAAATTTTGAAATTCAGGTTGGATAAATGAAAAATCAGTAACTGTATTTATATTTAGATATTCGTAAGAAATAATAGGTGTAAAATCTAGGTCAGAATGTAAATTTATTGCTTTATCACCCATTTTATACCTAAAATCTCTTCCTTCTTCTTCTAAAAAATCTTTAATTTCATCAAAAAAATTATCCATTTATTTCTTCAATTTGCTAGAATAATAATTATAAATACTATCAATAGAAATCTGATTTTCAGAGCGTTCAATGGGGCTTAATCCTTTTCTAGCATCATTCCAAGGGAGTTCACTATGTGTTAGAAAAACTAATTTTTCATCACTCATTATGCTATAATTATCCAAAACCGCAAGCAATAATTCTCCGTTTTTCTTAGCCAATTTCAAGCTAATCAAAGATTCATCTAAAGCTTGTGATAATTCTTTTTCATTCATTTTAACTGCAAAATCATCATTTTTAAAGAATTTCTTTTTGAAAGTATTATAAACACTTCTATAAACAGGACCATTTACCCACGCCTCCGCCAGCTCATCAAACATTGGATTTTTGTCAAATTTGATAATGTGCCATACTTGTATATAATATAGAAGTTTTTGCAATTTTAACGGACTAATTGATACACCTTTATTTATGCAATAAAGGATTACAAAACCTACTAAATTTTTTAAATCTACATTCATTAAAGCCTTGTTTTTCATATAATTATTCGTAATTATTTACTTCATTTTATCCTACAAAGATAATCAAAGATAATCAAAAACAATCAAAAACAATCAAAAAATAATTAAAAATAACCTTATGCTAAAATCCTTCAAACAGGAAGTCAATATATTTTTTGTGGCTTTGATGTTTTACTCACGTTTGCCTTGCCCAAAATGGCTTAAATTGGCTTTGGAACATTTTTTGGAAGAAGAAAAACAAAAAATGAAAATTATTATTTGATAAGAAATCTTTTCAAAATAATTAGGAAAAACCTTTGAACTTATCTATTTTTGCATAAATATCTCAAAAAAATATATGTTGATAGAATTTAAAGTTTCCAACTACCGCTCTATTGCAGAAGAACAAATTATTAGTTTTGTGCCTGCAAGCAACCAAAAAAATTATCCAGATAATATTATTACGTCTGGTAAGTACAAAAGCCTTAATGCTATTGCCTTGTATGGCGCAAATGCAAGTGGAAAAAGCAATATATTGAAAGCTATGGATTTGCTACATAACTTACTAGCAACATCTGCACAATTAAACTCTACTGCAAAACTTCCTTACGAGCCGTTTTTGTTGAAAGAAAGCTATAAAAACAAACCTACAAAATTAGAAATCACTTTTATCTTAAATGAAAGTCGTTACAGATATATTGTTGAATATAACCGTACTAATATTCTTGCTGAATATCTTTACCGCAAGAATTTGGGTAGAGAAGTGGTGCTTTTTGAAAGAGAAAATGGCGTTATAGAGGTTTCAAAAGCTTTTAAAGGTTCTAAAAAAATTATTGATGCTGCCATAGAAGCCACAAAAGATAATTCTTTGTTTCTTTCTACTTGTGATATGCTTAATGTATCAGAAGCAAAAGAATTTTTTAAATGGTTTCATAGTGTAGCTTTTGTTGATGGGGCAAATTATCTAAATGGAATTAAAGAGGGCTTTGTTAGTGCGTATGCGTGGGACGAAAACCCTGTATTTAGGGAAAAAATAAAGCAATATTTATTGTTATTAAATCTTGGTTTTGTAGATTTAGATATTAAAAAAATCAATTATGATGGTAGAGAAATCCCAAAAGAAATGCCTGAAAACATCAGAAATACTATTGTTGATACTCTTAAAGACAACCAAACTTATGAAGTTCTAGTTAAACATCATACTTATGATGAAATTAATAATAAAACTGACAAAACTATTTCGTGGGAACTTGACAATGAATCACAAGGTACACAAAGAGCATTTCAATTAAGTGCCTACGTTGGTAATATACTTTTTGAAGGAGGAATACTGATTATTGACGAAATTGAGGCGAAAATGCACCCAATAATGACTATCAATACCTTAAATTTGTTTCTCAATAAAGAAACAAACCCTAAAAATGCACAAATTATTTTTACAACACACGACACTAATTTGCTCACTTACACAGACTTGCGCAGAGACCAAATAAATTTTGTGGAGAAAAACCAATGGGAAGCAACAGAAGTCTATTCATTGTCAGATTTTAAGTATTTTAATGAAAAAGAACGCATTGATACAGATAAGGAAAAAAGATATATGGAAGGTAGATATGGTGCTATACCTATTTTGAGTGATTTTTCAAAGAAATTTAAACCTGAAATTGACAAACAAAATATTAACAAATAAATATGAAACGAGGTGAAATTCAGCGCAAATCCACTAAAAAACCTGCCAAAACTGAAGAAAAAAGACCACTAAGAACAAGAAAGTACAAGCAGTTTTTTTTGGTTGTTTGTGAAGATGAAGCAACAGAACCAGCATATTTTAGGCAATTCAAAGATGAATTTGATAAGATTTCACCAGAAACTATGTTTTTTGAGGTTGTAGGAACAGGAAAAGACCAAAAAGGTGTAGTAGAGCAAGCTATCCAAGAAAAAAATAACTTAAAACAGCAACATAACAAAGAAATTGATTTTGTTTGGGCAGTTTTTGATAAAGATGATGCAGACAAAGATACTCAAAAAACCAAAAATTTTGAAGATGCTTTTACCCTTGCAAAGCAAGAAAACATACAATTAGCGTTCAGTAATGAGGTTTTTGAGTTATGGTTACTTCTGCATCTGACAAATGTATCAACTACAAAATCTATTCCACGAGCAGATATTTATCAAATGTTGCAAGATGCAGTACAAAAAAGTGGTAGTTTATATCAAAACTACCTTTACAATCATCAAAAAGATAAAGCACAAATACTCAAAATCATTGCGCAAATAGGAAATGAGGAGCAAGCAATCAAAAAAGCAGAAAAATTATTGCTTGCGCAACAAGATAAAAATCCAATAGATGCCAATCCGAGTACCAAAGTGCATTTACTTGTTATAGAGCTACGAAAGTGGCTTGAATGGTACAAAAATTAGTTTTTTCTATTTCTTATTGATGCTAAAACGCTAAAAATCCCTCCGTAAACTACTTGTTATTTTTACTTAAACGCTATTTATTTCTAGTGGTAGAGGTCTATTTTCTTCTAAAAATTCATAAAAACAATGCGCCAAATAAGGTGCAAGAGAAACACCTTTGCTCCCCAAACCATTAAAAACGCCAATAAGTGGGTTTTCGTGATGTAAACCCACTATTGGACGGCGGTTTTTTGTCGCAGGACGTACTCCAGCCACTTGCCCCACTACCTCAAATGGCACAGAAAGTATTTGAGCAGCTTTTTCTGTAAGTTCTTGGGTAGCTTTTGCGCTTGTTTCCCAATCTAGTGGTTGCCAACTATAGGTAGAAGCTACTCTAATTGTTGTTTCTTGCTGATTTTGTTTCTCAATAGGAACGAGAGAAACACCCAAATTGATGATATGGCTATAATCAGTATTTTTATTATTTTGAAGGAGTTTTATTTCTAAAACCTCCCCTTTGACAGGCGAAAACGGCAAATGTCTTAGAAAAGGATTTTGAGTAGCTTTTACGCCTTCACAAAAAATAATTTTTTTTGCAGAAAACGCCTTCCAAATTACTTTATCTTCCTCAAAAACAATGTCTTCATATAAAAAATTAGCATTGATATATGCGGTTTTTTCTATCAAAAAATCCTTATAAGCACTCAAAAACACAGGCAAATCAACATAACCCGCTTGTTTTGTAACTATTCCACCAAAGGGATTTTTGATATAATCCAGATAATCATCATCTTGATGAAGAGGAGTGTTGTCTAAATAATGTTTATATTCTGGCAAACTAGCACGCAAAAGCCATTCATTTTGCTCATCTATCCCTCTGAAAGGTCTATAAATGGCTTTTTTGTGAAGAAATTTCGTATTTAGTTTTACTTCTAAATCAGTATAAAATTTATCCAAAAAAGGGAATATTGTATCCGCAAGCCACGTTTTTAGCAATTTTTTGCCTGTAAGCGGATTAAAAATGCCTGCCGCCACTTGTGAACTACAAAATCCTGCTTCATCATTGATAACAAGCACAGTTTTCTGATGATTTAGGAGAGTTTCTGCAAGTATAGTTCCTGCAATTCCTTGCCCAACAATAAGATAATCTAGCATTTTTTGATTATTTTTTAAAAGAAATAATATATAATAAATTGATTATCAGCATTTTCTATTTATTTCGTACTTCAAACTTCGTACTTCAAACCTCAAACTTTCTCTTGTGCTACAATCATTTGTGTAAGTGTAACAAATTGTGCCACAGAAAGTTGTTCTGCACGTTTGTCTAAAATCTCTAGTTTATTAAATTCTGGTGAAATAATAACGGCTTTTAGGGCATTGCGCAGGGTTTTGCGGCGTTGGTTGAAAGCCAGTTTTACAATTTCTTTGAACTTTTTTTCGTCACAATCCAATTTTTCAACATTATTTCTTTTAAGAGAAATAACACCAGATTTGACTTTTGGCGGAGGTATAAATACGTGAGGTTCAACAGTAAATAAATATTTTATGTCATAAAAAGCCTGCAAAAAAACACTCAAAATTCCGTAGGTTTTTTTGCCAGGTGCAGAGGCTATACGTTCTGCTACTTCTTTTTGAAGCATACAAACTACTTCTGTTACTAACTCTTTGTTTTCCAGTACTTTAAAAAATATTTGAGAAGAAATATTATAAGGAAAATTCCCAATAATGGCAAACTTTTCTGATGTATTTTCAGTCAAAACCACCCCTAACCCCTCCTTAGGAAGGAGGGGAACTTCTTGCTCCCCTCCTTTGGAGGAGGGGTTGGGGGTGGTAATATTAAAAATATTATTCAAGTTTAATTGCAAAAAATCACCCTCCAAAATCTTATTTTCCTTGTAAAGTTCTGGATAAAAATCTTTGAGATAAGCAATGGATTCTGTGTCAATATCAATCAAAAAAGTTTCGTATTCCTGGTGTTTTATAAGAAATTCTGTGAGTACGCCTGTACCTGCCCCAATTTCCAATACTTTTTTACTTTCACCAGAAAGTGCATTTACAATATCCAAGGCAATGTTTTTATCATTGAGAAAATGTTGCCCAAGATGTTTTTTAGGTTTTACAATCATTATTTTGAATTGTGAATTTGAAATTTGAAAGAAATAATTAGCAGAAATAAAACAAAAACAAGCACAGTTAGTTAGACAATTATAAGCACTAAATTAGAGGCAATTAAAGTAAATGCAACTAAAGTAAATGCAAAAGATAGAAAGTAAAGAAGAATAGGTTAAAAAAAGAATAGGTTAATAAGTAATTTTTCATTGGACAATTGCTCTTTTTTGAGGGGCAATTGTTTTGTTTTTTAAGCGGTTTTCTGGCACAAAAGTAAGCATAAAAATAATAGGAATTTGAATAAATCAAATTCCTATTCAGAATGGATTTTATAAAATATAAAGAATAATTAGACCTGACCAACAAAAGTTTCTTTTTGCTTAAAAAAATAGGTTTCATTAACAAACAAAAGCGCAAAAAACTGTACTCCAAGTATCAAAACCGCCACAACAAGGTGTAATGGTTGCAAAAATGCAGGTATTGCCAAATATGCCATTGCTGCGCCACTTGCTATTTCAAAAGCAATAAGTCCAATTAAAACATTACCAGATGTATTAAAAAAGCCTTTTTTAGTTTCTTTTACATTATTATTTATTTGATTTTTCTTCAAAAGATAAATTAAATAAATATGTGCGCCAAAAATTAGCAAAGAAAATGACCTATGAACATAAAAACTTAGTCCCATTTGTTCTATCCAGCTATCTCGGTTGCCTTCTCCTAGTTGTTTTGCGACAATATCAATGGTTTCTCGCACTTGCGTACCCAAAAAAGTCTGCACAAAAAGCATTACCATTGCACTCAAAAGCACCAAATTAACGGTATTTTTGTTAGAAAGTTTTTCTATATAAAAATTATCATATTGAATATTTGCGGTAGCTCTCGCAACTGCATAAATCAATAAAAAAACAATCAAAATAGCCAAAAACATGTGTATAGAGATTATTCCTGGCAGAAGATTGGTAGAAACCACCACAGAGCCTATCCAGCCCTGAATTCCTACCAAAATAAAACTACTAAATGCCAATAAAGTAATGCGTTTGTCTGTTTTGAAGTAAGCAATAGAAGTAAGCAAACTAGCAAACACAAACACGCCAATAAGTGCGCCAAGTAGCCTGTTTAAGTATTCTATCCAAGTTTTTGTGGCGTTAAAATCTTGTTCTATATAAATGCTTTCATCATTGACAATGCGCAAGGCAAGTTCTGAAAAGCCCATTTTATCAAGATAACCAGCTATTTTGATATTTTTTTGCTTACGAGCATTCGCATAAAAATCCTTATAATCAGTTGGGATTTCGCTTGCTTGTGTAGGCGGAATCCATTGTCCAAAGCATTTGGGCCAATCTGGGCAGCCCATTCCTGCACCTGTGCTACGTACAATTCCACCTACTAATATCAATAAATAGATAGATAAAACAGTGAGTATTCCCCAAAAACGGAAGTTTTTAGTATTGAACATTTTTTAAATTGTGAATTTTAAATTGTGAATTGTGAATGAATACAAGTTTGATAGCGACATTATACGTTTGTATTCGTGGGGTATAAACCCCCAGTAATGTTAATTTCTATTTTCCCTGTGTCGTCAGGTGTTTCCACCTGACGACAAATGCGCTTTTAGATTTTTCATTTTGGAGAAAATAACAATTTTCACGTCTTATTTTCTGCAAAAAACAATATTTAAAAGCTATGTTTGTTGTCAGGTGGAAACACCTGACAACACAAAGTAAATTGTGAATTTTAAATTGTGAATGAATACAATATGCCATTGTAATTAAATTCACGCTCAAAAAACAGTAAGAAATACAAAAAGGTTTTAATTCATTAAAGTAGCGTTTGATAATTAGTTTATGTTATGATAAAACAAAAATAACAATAATACATATTTTTTTGATTATCAATATTTTGTATTCATTCCTAATTCCTAATTAAAAATTCATAATTCATTAAAATCTTGGTTTCCAAGCAATTTCCTCTATATTTAGCTCGTGATGCATCATACGGCAAAGCGTAAAAAGATAGTCAGAAAGGCGGTTGAGGTACTTTATCACCAATTCATTTACATACGTTTCTTGTGCCAACGCAATAGACAGGCGTTCTGCACGCCTGCATACAGTACGTGCTATATGTGCAAAAGAAATAGACTGATGTCCGCCAGGCAAGATAAAAAAGCGCATTTCAGGCACAATAAGGTCTATTTTGTCCATTTCTTCTTCTAAAAGGGTGATGTCAGTTTCTAATAAATCTGGGATTTTCTTTTTAGATTGTTCTGGGTCTGATGCCAAAGAAGAGCCAATAGTAAATAAACGGTCTTGGATTTCTTTGAGTAAATCCTTTCTTTTTTCGTTGATAGGTTGGTCTCTGATAAGCCCAATATACGAATTTAGCTCGTCCACAGTGCCATAGGTGTCTATTCTTAGGTCAGATTTGAAAACTCTTGTACCACCAATTAGTGAGGTTTGCCCTTTGTCGCCTGTTTTTGTATATATTTTCATTGAATTGTGAATTGTGAATTGTAAATTTTGAGTAAAGTACAAAATATGATAATCAACTGTTATATTTTTGCGTAAATATACATTTTTTCCTTTATTTCTACAGAAAATATATGACCAGTATGTGTTTAAGTTGTACTTACAGAAAGTGAATAATGTATCAAAAAACTCTAAAAATGCAATTTTAACCAATGCAAAAGCACTAGCAAAGCCCAAATTTCTCTGCTATTATCTTGCTTATTATTAAGGTGTTGTGTTATTATTTCTTTGATTTTCTCAACACTCAAAATATCTTTTAGCACATCCTTCAAAAGTAGATTTTCTTCCAAAAGCGGCACTAATAAATGTTGCCACTTTTCATTTTTTATCCATTCTCCAAATGGCATACCAAAACCTTGTTTGGTGCGCTGGGTATATATTTTTCCGTTTTTTTGGTCAAGAATTTCTTTCAAAAGCCATTTAGGGGCATTTTCTAAAAATGCTTTTTCAGGTATATTTTGCATAAATTGCACAACTTTTTCGTCCAAAAATGGCACTCTTGCCTCTATGCTGTGACGCATTGTCATCAAATCCGTAATAGCAAGCACATCAGAGGAAAGATAATTATTTTGGTCGTATTCCAAAGCATCTAAAATGCCAAAATTTGCTTGTTTAAAGCCTTTTGTTTGGCTTTTTTCTTTATTCTTTTCAAGAATATTCAGACTAGAAAACTGCAAAAAAGTTGTTTTTGCATCTTCATTGATATTTTCTAAAAATTGCTTTGCAAGTCTTTGCTTTGGTTTAGAAAACATACCCAACACACTCAAAAAAGTCTTTTTGAAGGTTTTTAGTAACTTAAATCCTATTTTAAAAATTATTTTATTTCTATTATTAAGGTATTTTGCAAATGCCCAATGTCTATTATAGCCACCAAAAAGCTCGTCTGCACCTGCACCAGAAAGCACTACACGCACATTTTGCGCCTGCGTATAGCGTGCAAGTGCGTGTGTGAGCAAGCCTGCACCGTCAGCAATGGGCATATCTAAGAATGTAATGTATTGCTCAAATTCGTTCAAAATATCATCATTGATTTTTACTTCGTGATGCGTGCTAGTTTGGTTTTTTGGGTTGT
>JANYGM010000414.1 GCA_025362415.1 bacterium | reverse complement strand
CCACACTCGCACAAGAAAATGCTATCACAGTCAAAAATCTGCTTTCAATGACAAGTGGGCTAAATCCGCTTGCGGCTGGTGGTAGTAATTCTTGTTACACGCCAAGTTGTTTTACCTATCTCGCACCTGCAGGCAACCGTTGGTTTTATCATACTTCTGCCTACAAACAACTTCAAGCTACTGTTGCAAGTGCGTCAGGTGTTAGTTATCAGCAATATACAAATACAAAAATCAAAACGCCAATAGGAATGTCGTCTGGTACGTGGTTAGATGGGATTTTTTACAGTCGTACTCGTGATATGGCACGTTTTGGGCTGCTGATGCTGAATAGAGGCACTTGGAATAGTACAAATATTTTGAATAGTACCTATTATGATGCTATGACAAACAGCTCCCAAACACTCAACCCTTCTTATGGTTATTTGTGGTGGTTAAATGGAAAAGGCTCTTTTTTGCCACCAGACTCTCAAACGCCTAATAATACCAACCTTATTCCTGCTGCACCTACTGATTTGGTGGCTGCTTTGGGCAAAAATGACCAGAAAATTTATGTTGTGCCAAGTCAAAAATTAGTAGTTATTCGTATGGGAAATACGGCTGGTGTAGCTGCTGATGCCATTAGTAGCTTTGATAATGATTTGTGGTTGAAAATAAATGACCTTGTTTGCAACCCAACAACAGCGTTAGACAATCAAATTGATAATAATAAAAACATCAATATTTATCCAAACCCTACAACTGATTTTATTGAAATTTCAGAGAAAATCAAAAATATCAATAAAATCTGTTTGTATGATATTTATGGAAAAGAAATTATATTGCCTACCACTCAAAACATCTACAAAATAGATATGAAAGCACTTTCAGAAGGAATTTATATGCTACAATTTTTTGATAAAAATGGTAAAATAATTGAAAACAGAAAGATTTTTAAGAAAAATTAAAAGATTTTAATGTCGCTTGCCTCTTGGCAAGTGACGACTATAAAAAGGCTTCTAGCCTTTATTACGTAATATTTTAATACATTTAGGCAAGATGCCTAATTATAGTCGTCACTTAGCTGGAGCTAAGCGACAGTTTAAAAAGGAATTTGACAAATCAAATTCCTTTTTTTAGTTTCCAAACTATTTGCGTACTTTTGTGTTTTATAAATCAAGGTTAGCAACAGACTATAAATAACAAATTAGCGGTTGTTACTTTGTGAATTGACAAAATTGATTATCAATGTTTTGTATAACTCACAACTCACAACTCACAACTACTTATGATTATCAACGAAAATAATCTTTATTGCCCTTCTCTCACAGAATACAAAAGACGTGAAACCATTGAAGTAAAGATTGGAGATTTGAATATGGGCGCACAAAACCCTATCAGAATACAATCAATGACTACCGCAGACACAATGGACACCGCAAAAACGGTAGCTGAATGCTTGCGCCTTATACACGCAGGTTGCGAGTACATACGTATCACTGCACCAAGCGTAAAAGAAGCTGAAAACCTCCAAAATATTAAGAATGAATTATGCAAATTGGGGCATAAAACGCCACTTATTGCTGACATTCATTTTACCCCAAATGCGGCAGAACTTGCCGCCAAAATAGTAGAAAAAGTACGAATAAATCCTGGAAATTATGCAGATAGAAAGCGTTTTGAGATAATTGATTATACGGAAAGTGCGTATCAGGCAGAATTAGACAAGATTAGAGATAAATTTGTGCCACTTGTTAAAATATGCAAAGAATATGGTACTGCTATGCGTATTGGCTCAAATCACGGCTCACTTTCAGATAGAATAATGAACAAATACGGCGACAATCCGCTTGGAATGGTGGAGTCTGCGCTGGAGTTTTTGCGTATTGCAGAAGATGAGGGCTATTTTAATATTGTTTTATCAATGAAATCTAGCAATCCAAAAGTAATGGTAGAAGCCTACCGTTTGCTTGTTTTGCGCTTAGAACAAGAGAAATTAAAGCCTTATCCTTTGCATTTGGGCGTTACGGAGGCAGGAGATGGAGAAGATGGGCGCATCAAATCTGCCATTGGCATAGGAACGCTTTTAGAAGATGGTTTGGGGGATACTGTGCGTGTGTCACTTACGGAAGACCCAGAGTTTGAAATTCCTGTGGCGCAAAAACTCGTAAATAGATATAATAAACGTGCTGAAAATCAAGATTTTATACCAGAAATAGAAAATATACCAATAAATCCGTTTCAATATAAAAGAAGAGAAACATTTTCTGTTTTGAATATTGGCGGTGATAATGTGCCTCGTGTGTTTGCTGATTTTTCTGATAAATATCCTTATGAGTCAGTAAAAATAGAAGATTTGAAAGATATTGGGCATTTTTATTTGCCTGCAACCGACAAATGGGCTATGAATGATTTGGGAGCAGATTATATT
>JANYGM010000350.1 GCA_025362415.1 bacterium | reverse complement strand
CATTTTTTTGATTTTGTTTTTCGGACTAAAAAGCAACTTAAAAGCTATTTCATTATTGAAAAATGGAGAAATTGGTTATGCAAAACTTTTGCGTACAGAAACCACCAATGTCCGAGTAAATAACCGCCCAGTAATTAGGCTATTTTATGAATTTGAAGACAAAAACGGCAAAAAATACGAATTTTCTTACAAATCTCACGAACCAGAAAAAATCACAGATGAAGCACAAGAAATGCTTTTTTATGATGCCAATAACCCCAAAAGAAATGTTTTGAAAGATAGTTTAGCCACAAAAATAGCCTTAAAAGAAAATAATAATTTTAAATCTCCTTCATTTTTTCAAGCAATTATTTTGCTTATTCTGCCTTCTATTGCATTTATGATGCTTTTAATTGGGCTTTTGATATAAAATATTCCATTGTTACAGTTGCAGGGTATAAAAACCCTACACTATTGATTAGAAACTAATTATGCTATTTTATCAATAATGCAGGGTTTTATACCCTGCATTATTTTTTTTCTTAGAATAATGCAAAAAATCCCTTTCCTATTTCATTCTTCCCAAAACAAACCAAAAAATAAGTTATCCACAGAGTTTTGTGGATAAGTACAGTATTTATCCACAAATGCCAAAAAACTTTGTGGATAACCTGTTGATAACTTTTCTTAGCACGATAGTTGAGGACAAAAAGTTGTCCACAAATGCCTGTGGATAAGTCTGTTTTTTGTGTGGATAAGTGCCTTTTTATCCACATTTTTAAAGTTTTTTGGGGATAACTATTTTAGGTTAGTCTAAAAATAAAATTTGAATAAGCTAACTTGTGTATAACTAGCGCACTTATGCACAAGTTATCCACCCGTTATCCACCAAAAAAAGGCACTTATTCACACTAGAAACCTTCATAAGTCTGTTGTTCTACCAAAAAGTTATCAACAAGTTATACACATTTTGAGGTTTTGTTTGTGGATAAGTCTATATTTTTTGCTATAATCTTTTGATTTTGAATAAGTTAGTTGTGTGTATAAGTTTCTTTGAGTTATCCACAGGTTAGTGGATAACTTTCTGATATTTTTAAAAGCAAAAAGTTATTCACAAAAAGACCGCCTATAACAACGACGAATGTATTTAAAAAATTAAAAAAAAAGTTTCTAATACAATAAAAAAAGCAAAAAGAAAAATTTGGTCGTTAAATAAAAAATTCGTATATTCAGTAAAAATCAGAAACAGAAAATCTAACCATATAAAAAAAATGCAATTCTTAAAAATCCTATTTCAGAATAATTTTCAGAAGGTAATTTTTAGTTTTTTCTTTCTGCTCGCACCTATATATACACAGGCGCAAGATTTGCAGTTGGCAGAAGAGTATTTTAGAAACAAAGATTATGTAAAAGCAAAAGATTCTTATCAGAAAATAATTGCTGCAGGAAATATCCAGCCACGCACTTATTATAATTTTATGGATTGTTTGTATGCTTTAAATCAACTTGATGAGGCAGAAAAATTTGTGCGCAAACAAATCAAACAAAACCCAGAAATGCCACTTTATGATGTTGATTTGGGCGTTGTTTTGGAGAAAAGAGGTAATACAAAACTTGCTGAAAAACAATATAACCTCATTATTAAGTATTACAAACAGTCTGTTTCTGGTACAAATGCGGCTGCAAATGCTTTTATGAAAGCTGAAAAGCTAGAATGGGCAGAAAAAATGTACTTAGAAAGCAGAAAATATACCAAAAAGCCTGTTTTGCACTCGCAGGCACTTGCGGAGCTTTATGGGATAATGAACAAAACTGATGATATGATTAAAGAATACATCAATTTGGCAGTTGAAAGTGAGCAAAATCTTACTTTAGTACAAAATTCTTTGCAAGATGAACTAAAAGACGAAGTGCAATTAGAGAAATTGGAACGTGTTCTTTTGGCACAAGTACAAGAAAATCCTACACAAAGGGTTTATATTGATTTGCTTTTGTGGTTGTACGTGCAACAAAAAAACTTCAAACAGGCTTTCATACAAGCTAAAGCCATTGATAAACGCTTCAAATTGCGTGGTCAGGGCATTTTAGATGTTGGTTTTATTGCGTATGAAAATAAAGATTATGCAGGCGCACAGAAGATTTTTGAATATTTGATTAAAGAATATCCAGAAGGAAATACCTATCCATCTGCTCGTAGGTATTTGATTTTGTCAAAAGAAGAGATTATAAAAACGACTTTTCCTATTGACAAACAGCGTGTACGTGAAGTTATTAAGGATTATGATGGAATGATTGCGGATTTGGGCAAAAATACCAACACGCTTGATGCTATGCAAAATGTGGCTATGCTTTACGGTTTTTATTTGGATAGCAAAGATACAGCAACTGTTTTGCTTAATGAAGCCATCAAATTTGGCGAGTTTGACCCTCGTTTTGTGGCAAAATGTAAGATTGCATTAGGTGATATAACGCTGCTTAAAGGTGAGCCTTGGGACGCTAGTTTGCTTTATTCGCAGGCGGAAAAACTCCAAAAAGATGCGCTCATTGGCTATGATGCAAAACTCAAAAATGCAAAACTTTCTTATTATAAAGGTGAATTTGAGTTGGCACAGGCACATTTGGACATTCTGAAAACCGCCACCACTCGTGAGATTGCGAATGATGCAATGGATTTGAGTTTGTTAATCCAAAACAACACACTCACAGATGAAGACACGCTTTCTCGTGCTATGCGTGAGTATGCCCGCATTGACCAGTTGCTTTTTCAGAATAAAAATACAGAGGCATTGGCTGCTTTGGATAAAATGCTTAAAGATTTTCCTAAACACTCGCTTACAGACGAGATTTATTGGCAAAAATCAAAAATTTTTACCAAAGAAGGCAAAAATGATAAAGTTTTGGAGATGTATCAGAAAATTTTGGTAGAATATCCGACAGATGTTTTGGGTGATGATGCGTTTTTCTATTCTGCAAAACTCTATGAAGAAAAACTAAACAATAAACCAAAAGCAATGGAACTTTACAAAGAAATGCTTACAAAATACTCTGGAAGCATTTATATTGCAGATGCAAGGAAGAGATTTAGAGCTTTGAGAGGTGATAGCCAGTAAGATGAGGTACGAAGTAAGAGGGACGAAATACGAATGTAAAACTTTGATTATTAAGTTAGTGGCTATGGTGGAAACGCCTAACATTATAGAACTAAAAAAAGACAACGAAAATTCTTTACCATTATGATAACTGAACTTCAAAGAATAAAATTTATATCAGAACTTGTCAAAAGAACCTCTAAAGATGAGATTATTTGGGAAATAACTAGCTCTCCAACTGGTCTATCACCAATAATAGTAGATTTATCTTATAAAACGGTATTTAAAGACAGAACTTTTAGAATTTTTAAGTATAAATCAGACTACAAATATACTGATGCCAATATGTTTGATGGCAAGCCTGGAAAAGTTAGACTAGAGCTTATTGATGAAAATAATAATGCTCGTTATGAGTTTCCTAATGATTATTCTCTAATAACACTTTATAGAGTTATTAGGGGTGTAGGACAAGTTTGGAAACGTATTAAAATGTAGGGGCTGGGCTTGCCCCCAGTAATGTTAATTTCTAAAAAAGTGCTATACTTTGTGTTGTTGGGTGTTTCCACCCGACAACAAATATAGCTTTTAAATACCAGTTTTTGGAGAAAATAAAACGTAAAAA
>JANYGM010000288.1 GCA_025362415.1 bacterium | reverse complement strand
GTGCATAATTTGCGTGATTATTCTACTCAAAAACAAAAGTCTGTTGATGATTACGCTTTTGGTGGGGGCGCAGGAATGGTAATGACCATTGAGCCTATTGCAAACGCTATAAATGCCCTTAAAGCACAAAGAAATTATGATGAGATTATTTATATGACTCCTGACGGTGAGCGTTTTGACCAAAAAATAGCTAATAATTTATCTCTCAAAGAAAATTTTATTTTGCTTTGTGGACATTATAAAGGCATTGATGAGCGTATTAGGGAGCATTTTATCACTCGTGAAATTAGTATTGGTGATTATGTATTGTCTGGTGGCGAGCTTGCGGCGGCAGTTGTGGCTGATGCCCTCATACGTTTGCTTCCTGGTGTACTTTCTGATGAAACATCTGCGCTAACAGACTCTTTTCAAGATAATTTACTTTCTCCGCCTATCTACACACGTCCTGAGGAATACAACGGCTGGCGTGTGCCTGATGTGTTGCTTTCTGGAAATCACAAACTCATTGATGAATGGCGTTTTGAGCAGTCAATATTGCGTACACGTACTCGCAGACCAGATTTGCTGGGTGGGTTGTGAGTTAAAATACAAAAAACAACTCTAAATGTATTCTATGTTTTCTATGTGCCTATGTGGTGAAAAAATAAAAACCTATTCAAAATGCTCAAAACGGCAATAGTTATTTTAAATTTTAATGGCAAACATTTCTTAGAGAAGTTTTTGCCTTCTGTTGTTCAAAACAGCCCAGAAAATAGTATTTTCATTGCTGATAATGCTTCCAATGATGATTCTTTGTTGTTTTTGAAAGAACATTATCCACAAATAAAAACTATTATTTTAGACAAAAATTATGGTTTTGCAGAAGGTTATAATCTTGCTTTGGAGCAAATAAAAGTAGATTTTGCACCAAAATATTATGTTTTACTCAATTCTGATGTAGAAGTTACTAGTAATTGGCTTACACCACTAGAAAGTTTGTTGGAAAATGATGCAGAAATAGCCGCTTGTCAGCCCAAAATACTTTCTTATCACCAAAAAACATATTTTGAGTATGCAGGAGGTGCAGGAGGTTTTTTGGACAGATTTGGTTTTGCGTTTTGTCGTGGGCGTATTTTTGATACTTTGGAAGAAGACAAAGGGCAATACAACGACACAAAGCAGGTTTTTTGGGCTACAGGTGCGTGTATGTTTGTGCGTGCTAATGTGTATCACGAATTGGGTGGACTAGATGGACATTTTTTTGCGCATCAAGAAGAAATAGATTTGTGTTGGAGAATGCAAAATAATAATAAAAAAGTGTTCTATTGTGCTGAAAGTACAGTTTTTCACGTTGGAGGAGGCACTTTGCACAAATCAAATCCTAAGAAAACTTATCTTAATTTTAGGAATAATTTGATACTTTTGCACAAAAATCTACCAAATACATTTTCTTCATTTTTGTTGATTTATTTTAGACTTATTTTAGATGGTTTGGCAGGTGCGAATTTCTTATTAAAAGGGCAATTTAAAGATATTTGGGCGGTTTTGAGGGCGCATTTTGGGTATTATCATTATCTTGTTTCTCATAAAAAAACAAATATTAAAACACAAAGCAAAAACACTAAATTATATCCTAAAAGCATTGTTTGGGCATATTTTGTCAAGAAAATAAAGAAATTTAGTGATTTGTAGGAAACTTTAAAACAAAAAAAGTGTGATTTAGCAAACCTAAACCACACTTTTTGAAATAAGAACTAGAGAATACCTTTTTTAGCTATGCAAAAATAGCCCTCCATTTCTTTGTAATTAGTAAAAGACCCTTGTGGCATCTCTTCCATTCTTGTCCTAAATGTTCCTCCAAGGCTATCAGCATCATTTTTGGTAATAAAAATCCCTTCCGAAGGAGAAGAACTAGGAAGGCTTATAAAGTTATTTTTACCATCAACTATGTAATTGAAACCATAAACCTGAAGTGGGTCATATTCAGGTAAATTCGTGGCTGGATTGTATTTTGTTTGAAAAAATACCCTAGTTTCAAATTGATGATTAATGTCTTGATTTCCAATAACTGAGATGCTTGTAGCATTGCCACCCCTAGTTCCTCCTGAAGGTATTGTGAAAATCACATTTGCATTATTGTAATGCAAATAAGGCTGATTTGCTTCACCATTTTTGGCAACGAAACGAATAGACAAACGACCAGCACTAGTTGGCTGTACTTCTTTTTTCTCTTGGCAAGATGACATCGTAAATGTCATCAAAATAAAATATATTAAATTTTTCATATTATATTTTTGATTTAAAAGCGTGATTTACTAAACCTAAACCACGCTTTTTGAAGTAATAAAACTATAGAACTCCTTTTTTAGCTATGCAAAAATAGCCCTCCATCTCTTTATAACTTGCAGACATATCTTGTGGTGCATCTTCTAGTCTAACTCTAAAAG
>JANYGM010000286.1 GCA_025362415.1 bacterium | reverse complement strand
TCCCTGCAAATGGTTCGCAGGGATTTAATGGTTATTCAAAAACAAAAAGCTAAAAAGCATTTGCTAAAAGCTAAATAAAGCTAAATAAAAGCAAAAAAGCATTTGCTAAAAGCTAAATAAAAGCAAAAAAGTAGCTAAGTGCGGAGTTCCTAGCTACTTTATAAAATCAAACATTTTAAATCCTCACAAAGGTATGCAAAAGTCAACAGAAAACCAAAAAGCAAAACAACTAATTGCAGGCGTCGGTCAACAAAGTAGGAAAATACAGCCGTCTGCAAACCCTGCAAACAGCGCTAAGAAAAACGACAAAACAACGGACAGCGACACCTACAAACCAAAAGCCAAAATTACGCAAGTAAAAGAGTATTTGAGCCAAAGATACCTATTTCGCAAGGATATTATAGGGAACTGTATTGAGTACACCCTCAAAACGGATAATGTTTGGAAAGAACTGAATGAAAATGATATTATAATAGAACTTGCTGAAATAGGTTTACAAATAGCTGAAAGTAAGCTATTTGCGTTGTTTGGTAGTAGTTTTGTGCCTGATTTCAACCCTATAAAATCCTATTTTGAAAACTTGCCTAAGTGGAATGGAAAAAACAACATAGAACTTTTGGGAAATTTTATAACGACCACAAACCAGGAAAGGTTTATAAATCATTTCAAAAAAATGTTTGTACGTATGATAGCGTGCAGTTTGGGTGAGAATTTCAATAAGCAGGCGTTTATTTTGGTAGGTGGACAAAATTCAGGTAAAAGCACCTTCTTACGTTTTCTATGCCCTAAATCTTTGCAAAACTTCATCAAAGAGAATTTAGAGATGGAAAACAAAGAAGGACGTATTGCACTCTCTCAAAATTTCATTATCAATTTGGACGAAATAGATAAACTATCCAAAAAAGATGTAGGAATGGTAAAGCAATTCATTAGTACAGAACGGATTAAGGAACGTATGATTTATGCCAAAAATGATAAAACTCGTTTGAGAATTGCTAATTTTTTGGGTAGCACCAATAAAGGTGAGTTTTTGACAGACGAAACGGGTTCTGTCCGTTTTCTTTGTTTTGAAATTCTCAAAATATATTTTGGGTACAAAGATGCTATTGATATGGATTTAGTGTACGCTGAAGCCTATCATTTATACAAAAGTGGATTTGATTACAAACTTACAGTTTTGGAATTAGAAGAGAGTGAGAAAACCAATAAAGTGTACGCTATAAACACCGTTGAAATGGAGTTGGTGAATAAGCACTGCCAAAAAGTAGAAGGTAGGAACACCTTAAATTTCAATACCACTACGGATATACTTGTGTGGTTGAAAAATCTTTACCCTGCAATTCCTATTTATCTCGCACCATTAGGAAAAGCACTCACCAGCTTAGGATTTGAAAGAATATCTATTGCAGGTGGTCAAAAAGGCTATTTTATAACATTTGTGTAGTTTTTAGGAAAATCAATAAATCCTGAAAACATTACATTAAAAACAAGTAGAAAATTAAAAATCTTTTTTTTATTAAATCTACTGTCTATACTGTCTATAATATAAATAATAAAAAATAAAGTGTATTAAAAGCATAAAAAAAGCATTTTATTTTTTAGACAGTATAAAAAAAATTACTGTCTATACTGTCTATACTGTCTATAATTTATATAAAAGAAAATTGTTGTTTTTAAGTTATTGATTTTAAGCATTTTATAAAAAAAAATAGCTATAAATTCTAAAAAGTAGCTAAAAATGATAGACAGCAAAGACAGCAAAGACAGTGGCACTTTTTTACTTTTTTTCAAAAAAAACACTTTCTACTCTCTCCAAACATAATATTTTTTAAATTTAGACAGATAGACAGCAAAATTTGCAAAAAAAAGTATTTGTTTTTTTTCTTATTTTTTCTTATAAAATTTGGTTTTTCCTACTTATAAGTTATTGATTTTCAATATTTTACAAGCCAATAAAAGTAAAAAAAACAGTAAAAAATAACGAAAATTTATAGAGAAAATACAGAAGGATAAATTACTTTTTTATAATATCTGCCTCAAAAAACTATCTCAATTCTCTCTAATCAAACAAAAAAGTTTATAGACAGGAGGTTTTAAAAAACGCAAAAAAAGTAGTTTTTTCGCAAAAACAGAAATTACAGAAATTGATAAAATATTACACAAAAACACTTTTCAAAAATGTATTCCAGAACAGAAACAATAGAAATAGGATTAAGGCTAAAAACTGAATTTGCGTTGGATATTTTTACGGATTTATTAGGAATAGTGCCTAAAAACAATAAAAAATATAGGTTATTAGATACCTCACCCACTACACAAGATACTTTTTATCTAAATCCAAATAGTATTCCACTAATCCACAATTTTAGTAGTGGAGAGGACTTTAATGCAATAGATGCCTACAAAGAAAAGTATCATTTATCATTTAAAGATGCTTTTATAGCACTTTGTAACAAGTATATCAATAACACTACGACTACAAATACACCAAATAGGACTTATACGCCTGCAATACCTACGCAAGTAGCGCAAGGAACGCAAGTAGTACCTGCAAATCCGTTAGAAATAGCTATAAAGGATTTTGAGGATAGTATAAGCACCAGGCGTAAAAGTAATTTTGTTTCTTTTCTAAGAAAAACCTTTGGAGATGCTATTGTGAAGCAGGTTTTAGAGATGTATGATGTAGGGAATACGTCCTACAAAGGTTATGATACGGCATTTTGGTATAGAGATGCAAACAACAAATTGCTAAACGCTAAATATTTCGTTTACGACAAAGAAAACGCTAAAAGAAGTAAAACAGTAGCACCAAATTGGTTACACTATCAAAAAGGCAAAGATAACCCTAAAATAGGTTTTTTTGGTGAACATTTAGGCATCAATGATAACCAAACTATTTGGATAGTAGAAAGTGAAAAAAGTGCTATTATAGCAACTATCTACTTTTTATTGAATAATGTTACTGATATTGTTGTTTGGGCGTGCGGTGGATTAGGTAGCTTAAAAAACGCCTTTGAGAATTGCGCTATAAGTAAGCAGGCACTACAAAAAAGAGAATTTATATTAGTACCTGATACAGACACCACGCAAACAAGTTTTAGTAATTGGAACGAAAATGAATATGTGAAACAGCTCGCAAGTGAAGGTTATAATGTTTCTGTTTCTGAATATTTAGAAGAGAATTGTACGGATATTCAAAAAGAACTAAAATTTGATATAGCAGACTTGTTTATTAGTGAATATTTGGAAACAAAGGAAACAGCCACGCCTGCAATAGTAGCACCAGCAACAAACGAAATAGTAGCGCAATTATCCTATGAAAGTTATTCGGACTTGTTTGCAAATTTTGATAGAACCCTAAATTTTGGTCCAAAGGTAGAAGTGCTGATATTTGAGAAAAACCCTATTGATGTAGAAAAACTTACAATATTTTTCAATAGTTTTGATTTTGGTAAAAGTGTGAATTTTAATATTGTGAGAATTTTAAGACACCAGCCTGCATTTACAACTACTTTGCAGGCAAATGGGGAGATGATGCAAATAGCCACAAAAATAGAAGGAATTTGCCCGTTTTAGATAGTTTGCTATTCCCTATACAAAAAGCAGTTTTTATTATAATTTAATAATAGTAAATTGTAGTTTAGCATTATTTAATTATAATAGATTTGAAATATAAATGATATAATATTGTAAACATAGCGCATTTATTCGTTTAAATAGCTTTAAATGTACTTTTTAGCTTTTAAACAGAAAAATAGGTTTTGCAACAATAAATTATAATTTAGCATTATTTAATTATAATAGATTTTTGAATGATAAAAAACACAAAATTTACAAAATTTACAAATACGACAAATCCTACACCCTGACCACAAAAACAACGACAAAATGAATACGAACCAAAATAAAGAAAAAATGTTGGTAGCACTCCAAAAAACCTACGGCATTGTTACAAGTGCCTGCAATACAGTAGGAATTGATAGAACGACACACTACGAATGGTTAAAAACGGATAAAAGCTACAAATCAAAGGTAGAAGATATTGCAGATGAACAGTTGGACTTTGTGGAAAGTGAGTTGATACGAAAAATAAAATTTGGAGAAACTAATTGCGTGCTTTTTTATCTCAAAACCAAAGGTAAAAAACGTGGTTATGGTGATGTAGAAATAGCGCAACCCAAAGAAGTCCAGGAATACGACTTATCTAAGTTAGATATAGAAGAGTTGGAATTTTTGGAAAGGATAAAAGCTAAAATGCAACTTGCTACAATAGAGTTTAAAGATGTTTCAAACTCAAACGAATAATTCTTAATGATTTGCAGGCGTTTACCCTAAAAGTAGGGTAAACGCCTTTTTTGTCGTTTAAGGAAATAAATTTGAGTTTCCTTTTAGTGTGTCCAATTCGTCCAATTTTGCTAATTCATAAAGTTGAAAAACACCAGCACCAGCACAAGCAAATCCTAAGCAAAATTAGTCAAAAAATAGCTGATACAGTTCCCTAAGCAACAAATACTACCAAACGCCCTACAAAGATATTTCAAAGATTTTCTTTTTATAGTGTAAGTTTCGTAAGGTTTTGTGAATACGCTTTTTAAGGCGTGCAATTTGTGTAATTTTGCAGGTATTCACAAACGACAAATTATTTTCAGCACTTCACCAGGAACACTTCACCAGGAACATTTCACCAGGAACATTTCACCAGGACCACTTCACCAGGAACACACTAAGGTTGTCGTCAACAATGAC
>JANYGM010000240.1 GCA_025362415.1 bacterium | reverse complement strand
GGAAAGTTTTTGATAAAATATTGTTATAAAATCTTTTTATGTGTGAATGTGAAGAAATACCAAATTCTTGGGGAAATAGTCCCATTGATTGGCGTAGTATTGCGTATCAAAAACTAACTTTTGATGCACAAACTATGTATGAAGGCTATTCAGAGGCATTTTTTTATTGTGAAAAATGTCAAACATCTTATCAACTTACAGAAGATATGGGTTATCATTATCCCACCTATTCATTTGTCAAAATTGCTAAAAGATACGAAGCAATACCAACAGGAAAAGTAGCTGAAATATTAGCACTACTCAATGCTGGACAACAATATACCTTTCAACAACCTGATTATTATCACCCAGAAAATCATTATACGCACACTATTGAGGCGAAAAGAGATGAAAAAAATCATTTTATGATAAAACATGTTTATTCTGTCACAAGTGAAGATAAGCCAAGTATTTATGATAAAAAAAACATCAACCAACTTATTGAATATTTGAATGGAATTAAATTTGATTAAATAGGTTTGTACCATAGTGCAACGAAGGACTGACCATTTTATCAAATTCAATGAAATAATTTTTTAAAGCCCTTGTTAATTTCTACTCTTATGAAAACTTATATTTTACCTATTATTTTGATTATCAATGGTTTCGTATTATCTTTTTTCGTAGCACCCAAAGTGCTTTTTGTAGAAATAAAAGAAAATCTTACGTGGTATAAAAAACGTCAGGCTGATTTTGAAACAAAAATCAAAACAGAAGTAACAGATTGGCTCAAAGAGGAAGATACACAATGGATAAGTGCCACAAAAGCTATTAGTTTAGACCTAGAGCAACTTAGTCAGGAGGCAGAAAGTCAAAAAAATAATTTTTGGCTACCCAGTTTGCATAGTTATCATAATGAAGTGAGGGCTTTTGGTTGGCAATTTTCTGATAAAATACGCCCTTATGAGGACAAAATAAACCTTAAAAGTGTATTTATTGCCGAAATAATAGAAAATAGTACATCAGAAAAAGCATTTTTAGCTGCTTATGAAAGTCTGCAACCAAGTATTGCTAATAATGCTACTTTGGAACAAAAAAACAAAGATTATATTTTAACAGAATTGGAAAAAGCTCAAAAAGCACACCAACTTTGGAAAAATACTATTGATAAAGCCCAAAAACTTGTTTCTGTTGATTTTAAAGAAAAAACAGAAATACAGACAGTTCAAAATATGCGTGATGAATTGCACCAAGAAAGTGTGTTTCCGCATAATAGAATGCTAGAATTGCAACTTTTGTATCAAGATTGCACAACACAAACACCAGAAACAGAAGAAAGATATAACAATTATCTTAAAGCGGTTTTGGATATAAACACGGATTATCTTTTGGTTCGTAGCAAGCTAAAACCTGAATTTGTGCCTGCTTTTCATAAAGTTGATTCTTTACTTTTGATTGTAAATAAAGGTACAGAGGAAGCAGCAAAACTAAAAGGAATGCCTAATTATGCTAATACGGCTATAACATTAGACAAAATCAATATGCCATTTTCACTTTTAGACCACGAATATACAGAAAATAAAGATGGTTATTTTGCTTTTGTGTCGCAAGATTCTTTATTGAATGCGCAAATGAGTGAAATTGATAAAATGAAATTTGATAAAACAGACACAAGTATTATTAGAAATAGCAGTGAAAGCGCAAATATGCGTGTTTTGGCAAAAAAACAGGCGGTATCTGGCAAGTGGTTTGTAGCAAATCAAAATCTTTATGCTGCTGGCGTAAAATCAGACTATAATTATAATAAAATCTATAAAACAAGCACCTCGCCACGCCAACAAAATAGCGTTTCACACGACAATTATTATTCTGCAAAAAAATCAGATGCTAAATCTTGGTCTAGCAAAAGCACTGCAACACCTTCTACTAGCTCTGGAAATTCGTATAGTTCACATTCAACAGCCTCACACTCATATAGTTCTCCTAGTTCAAAAAGTAGTAGTTCACGTTCTTATAGTTCTGGATATAGTTCAAGTAGCTCACGTTCAAGTAGTTCTAGTTCGTCATCTTATAAAAGTCCGTCAAGTAGCTCATCTTCAAGTAGTTCACGCAGTAGTGCAAGTTCGTCAAGTAGTAGTTCTAGGCGTTCAGATTCAAGGTCTTGGAGTTCTAGCTCGTCTAGGTCTTCCTCACGTAGAAAATAATTTTTTGATGTTTTATGTATTTAACCACCCCTAACCTCTCCTTAGGAAGTAGTGGGACTTTTTTGAAGACTTTTTTGAATTATTTATAAACTCTACTGTATTTTACTTCACACCTCACACTTCACACCTCAAAAATGGCTCAATTAGCAGGTTTTTTATTTGGTTTAGGTTTTTTAATAGCGTTTATAGGCGTTGTGATGCTTATAATACGCATAATAAAAAATGCTAAAAAATCCCAAACAGAAATTTTATCAGAAATAACAAAAGAAATAACCAAAGAAAAATCTTCTTCTTCTTATGAAAAATCATTTGAAAGCCGTTTAAACGCATCAAATGCTACTATTTATGATAAATTGGAGCAGATAAAACTTGGTAATATGATTGTGCATTGGCAAGAAAACTATCAAATTATTGGGAAAATCAAACTTATAGAAATGACTTGGGACGAAAACGACCAACGTATAGCCACTGGGCGGTTTTTCCCTATTTTAGTGATGGATAAAAGCCATTATTTGGTGAGTATGCCCAAAGGAGAGGGTGCGGAAATTATTTGGTTTTTTCTGGAAAGAAAAGATACAGAAACGGCACTTACACCATTCTTTTTGGGTACTGATGGCAATATTGGCGCAGCCACACAATTTGCTGATAGTGAGCAAACTGCGGAAGTTTTTTTTAGATTACCACAAAGAAATATAGGTGAAATAGAGTGGCAAATGAAAGATATTGGTAGTTTCTTTTTTGAGAGTGATGGACGTGCTTTTTTGTCTGGAAAAGGGGAAACAAGGCATATTTTGGCTCGTGATACACATAATCCTAAACAATATTTGCTTTATTTTGATTTGTTGGAGGGCAAAGGAAGTTCTTGCCTTTTGATAGGAAACGAAATCAACCCAGAAAATGAAATAGAATACGTTTTATGACACCAAAAAGCCATTCTGTAATAGAATGGCTTTTATTGAGAAATGAAAAATACTTATTTTGTGATAGTATAGGTATTTCCTGTTTTGTTGATGAATATTGCGTGTCGTCTTGGAGAGCCAAAACCAGTATCTGCTGGTAAATTAGTTTCAAAACTACCAGCAACAACATACTTTTGGTTAGAACTCACACCTGTAAAAGTTATCATATACCCAATAGAACTAATAGTATTAGTGTTATTATATAGTTGGTCACTAATAGGAGTAAGAGTATAATCTCCATTCTCTAATGTTGAAGAGCCATTGGAAAATATCTCAAAATAACCTCCCGTATTTCTATAACCAGTAGTTTTTATATATTCAGAAGATACTATATATGGGTTTTGAAATAACTCTGCATTTATATAGAACTCTCCATTTTCCATAGAATGCTTTACGCTAACAATTATACCCTTAGGATCATCAATAATATTGGTAGTTTTGCTTGTGTTGAGGTCGTCTGTTTTTTTCTTGCAACCTTGAAGTAAGACTACAGAAAAAACAGTCAGAAGTAGAATTTTGAGAAAAGATTTTGTTTGCATAAAAAAAGAGGTTTTTAAAGTTTATTTATATGAAAACATTAGCAATAATAGTGCCAAAAATCAGTTATCCTTTAAAAATTATACCAATCTTTTGATTTGGTAAGTTGCGCCCAGCGTGTATATAAAAATTTGGCATAATCTATCACGTCCAAACCATAATTTCCTATGGCATAAGCATCATTTACTTCAACGAGAAGTGTTTTATTGTCGTCTGTAACACAAAAGTCAATTCCGTAAGCGTTGGGGCAGTTTTTAAACTGTTTGACTGCTTTTTCTATAATGTCGTAATCAGGTTTTAGCCTATAATTGCCACTATATTGCTTTATACCAATGATTTTGCCATATCTAACAAACGTCCTAAATTCCGCAATCATATTCACGACTTCAGAACAATAAACAGGAATATCACCTGTTTGGCTACCTGTGCCTATCAAATCTTTGGTAGAACGCACCACACGCCCTGTAAAAAGTTTGTCGTCATCTTTTGGTTTGACAAAGGCAAAAGGCAGTTCTGCTGCCACTTGGTTAATGGTAGAAACCCAAACTTTGCGCCCCAAAAACTCCTCTAATTCCGCAGGATAGTCATAATATTCCATTGGAACGCCCAATTTATTTAGTCTATCTACCACAAAACCAACACCGCCAATAGCAATATTTTCAGGGTTTTCGTCTTGAATTTCTGCGGAATTTTTGACAATTTGCAAATCAGCACCCAAAAACTTAAAACCTAAATATGCACTATACGTACACGCAGAACGCACATTGTCAGCCGTAAAATCATAAACATAAGCAGTAACCATAATTTTTTAAAGTTTTAATAGATTGCGGTGCGTACCTCAACAAATACATCTAACAATATTATTCTCTACGCAACTTCAGTTATTGATTTGGTTTTTCATATAAAAGGCTAGAAAAATAGTATAAATCTCCCTCCTCCTCCTCACTAAATCCTAATGTCCAATCATTTTGAGGTAATGAACACCACCTATTTTCATTTATAAAAGGATATGTAATTGTAGGAATAACTAAATCATTTTTTAAGACACGTTCAGTTAATTTATCTAGCATAATTTCAAAACTTTCACAACGAAAAAAGCCTTCACAAAGATTAGCACCACTCTCAATAATTTGTCCTAAAGTTCCTTTTGCTCCTGGTGCGAAATCTATAGCATAAAAATCTCCAGTACCTTCTGTAGAACAAAAAATCAACCATTTATTATGATAATAATAGGGTTGTACGACAATTTCAGGAGAAGTATATTCAGGTTGTGTTTCATCTTCTCTATAATACTGAGATTGTTCCAAAATCTGTATTATGCTCAAAAATTCCTGCGTTATAGGCGTACAAAATCCGTCAGTAATTTTATAAAAATCACTAAAAGCTTTGGGCATTGGTGTTTCAAATCTTTCTTCTAAAAGTGCTAGTGCTTTATCTGTGCAAGGAGGATTTAGATGAAAGGGATATTCTGGTAATTTGGCATACATTGTTTCAAAAAAACGCTTTACTGATGGGTGCAGGTTTTCGTCTTCCAAATAAGCAGGTTTTGGATAAAACTTTCTTTCTAAAGCATCTGCCAAAACAAAATTAGGGAATTTTCTTGTAAATTGAGAAGTTCCTAAGTTTTTTTGTGTTTTGCAACTTTCTAATAAGTAGTATCTTGTCATATAGGACAAAATATGTGCTATTGGCGAAAGGGCGTTTTCTATTTGTTCTATGCTATAGCCTTGACTTATCAAACCAAAACAATAATCTTGGACTTTGTCGTATAAAATTGGTTTTCTCATATTGATTTGGTTTTTTGCTGTTTGACAACTTAAAGAGTTTTAGTTTTTCCAAATCTCAAAGATTTGGAAAAACTGTTTAAACCGTAATTGATAATTCGTAATT
>JANYGM010000170.1 GCA_025362415.1 bacterium | reverse complement strand
CTTATGACGCTCCCCTAATGAATTATAATGAGAACGCATCATATTTTCTAACTCAATATCGTATTTTTTCATATTAACATCATAGAAATAAAGCCACACAAAGATAGTCAAAAAGATGAGTTTATTTAATTCTTATTCCTTAGTAAGTAATGAGTTGTAAATAAAATTCTAATTTTGTATTTCTTAGTGCCTGCTTAGTGTGTATTTCTTAATGAACTTAGTGTTAAAAAGAAACAAACTAGGAAGTTATTTGCAATGTATTACTAACTCAAACGGCTACTGGAATTGATGTACAAGCTATTTCAGGTGGTGCAAGTAGTGTTAGTATCGTATTTACAAATGCTCATCCTTGTTTTGGTATTGTTAGAGGTTCAGGAACTATTTCTTTTTGGGTAGGCACACCGCCAACACCACCCACATCAGGTATTCATAATGGTTGTACGCCTGGTTTTTTGTTACCAGTAGGAAATGCAACAGATATTTCTTTTGACGGAGGGCTTACTTTCACACCAATTACAGGTCCTATTTATCTTACAGAGGGTCTATATCCTATAATTTTGTCCAACATTTGTGGTGCAAGTCCAAGAATTAAGCTAAGAGTAATAGAAATAAATGCTTGCAAAACAGTTGCTACTGTACAAACACCAAAAAAATATGATGTTTTACCAGAAATAGTAGTTTCTCCCAATCCAGCAAATACATACATAGATATTGCTAATATTTTGGCAGGCTCAGAGGTAAAAATCTATACAAAAATGGGTGTTTTGGTACATTCTGAAAAGTCAGAAAATGACAAAATACGCTTAGATATCAGCAAATTAGCTACTGATTTGTATATCTTAGAAGCGGTTTTGCCAAATAATGTAAAAGTTAGAAAGCAAATTGTGAAAGAATAGCCCCCTAGCCTCCAAAGGGAACAAATACAATAAAAAAGCCTTTCCAAACTTTGGAAAGGCTTTTTTTATAGCTTTGAATGCAGGAAATAATATTTTGTACTAAAAAATTACTTTTGTCTAAATAAAAATATATTCGTATCTTTGCAAAAAAATATACATTCATCAAGAAATAAGCATAAAAGATAATAGTAATATGGATTTATTTGAGAAAATACAAGCTAATAGAGGTCCGCTAGGGCAACACTCCAAAGAAGCGCACGGTTATTTTACTTTCCCAAAACTAGAAGGTGAAATAGGTGCAAATATGAAATTTAGAGGAAAAGAGGTGCTTACGTGGAGTTTGAACAACTATTTGGGGCTTGCCAATCACCCAGAAGTGCGCAAAGCAGACACAGACGCAACCGCACAATACGGTATGGCGTACCCAATGGGCGCACGTATGATGACAGGAAACTCTAATCATCACGAAGATTTGGAAGCTCGTCTTGCCAAATTTGTAGAAAAAGAAGATTGTATTTTGCTAAACTATGGTTATCAAGGCATTATGTCAGCTATTGATTGTTTAGTTGACCGCCACGATGTCATTGTTTATGATGCACTTTCTCACGCCTGCATCATTGATGGAGTGCGTTTGCACATGGGTAAGCGTTTTGTTTTCCCTCACAACGACATTGCTAACTTAGAAAAACAACTACAAAGAGCTGAAAAACTTACTGCTGAAAGCGGTGGCGCAATTCTTGTTATTACGGAAGGTGTTTTTGGTATGTCTGGCACAACAGGAGATTTGAATGGAATTATTGCATTGAAAGATAAATATAATTTCCGTTTGATGGTTGATGATGCACACGGTTTTGGCACAATGGGAACAACTGGCGCAGGAACGGGTGAGTTTTTGGGTTGTCAAAGTGGTATTGATTTGTATTTTTCTACGTTTGCAAAGTCTATGGCAAGTATTGGCGCATTTATAGCTGCTGATGCGCAGGTTTGTGATTATATTCGTTATAATATTCGTTCTCAAATCTTTGCAAAAACGCTACCTATGCCTATTGTCATTGGTGCTTTGAAACGCTTAGAACTACTTCAAACCAAACCAGAACTAAAAGATAATCTTTGGAAGATTGTGAACGCTTTGCAAGAAGGTTTTAGAAAACGTGGTTTTAATATTGGTAGTACCAATTCACCTGTTACGCCTGTTTATTTTTCTGGAGGAAAAGGTGAGGCTACTAAAATTGCAGTTGATTTGAGAGAGAATTATGGCATTTTTTGTTCTGTGGTGGCGTATCCAGTTGTTCCAAAAGATGTTATTATTTTGCGTATCATTCCAACTGCTGTGCATACACTCGCAGATGTAGAACGTACCCTTGATGCTTTCGTGGAAATTGGTGAAAAACTCAAACAAGGCGTTTACAAAGGTGCTGAAGTGGTTGCGCCTGTACTTTCTTAAAAAATAGCCTAAACTAGGATTTAAAGATTATAGAATTTTTAGGATAATACATTGTTTGCTTTATGTTTTATCCTAAAAATCTTGTTTCAGATAAAATCTTTGTGAAGTCAGATGTTTCCACCTGACTTCAATAAAATTTGGTAATTGTTTAGGTTAAATATTTAGAAATTGAAACAAATGTATTAGAATGTAGGGGCTGGGCTTGCCCCTGCCCAACTTGCGTAAGCCATTTGCGAAAGCAACCAGCGGCACGCTTGCGACAAACAAAAAATAAGCTAAAACCTGCTCTACGAGGGCAGGGGCAAGCCCAGCCCCTACAAATACAATATAAACAGTTAATAAAACCAAATCAATATTTATGACAAAATCTTATTCAATTATACTTGTGGCTTTGCTGAAAGGCATTATTTATAGCCATAACGAGAAAATTTGGGACGCACTTTTGCAGCCAGAAAATGAAATTGACGTGAGAAAATATTTTAATGATATTCATCTTGATTTGATTATTGATAAAGTAGAAGGGTTTGCCTATCTCAAACAAAAAACAACCAAAAACAACGAAAATATAAAGCCTATTGATGATGCTGATGATTTTGAAGACCTTGAAAACACAGAAGATAACGACAACGACAATAGCGAAATCCCAAAACTAATTCAGAAAAGACAGCTTAATTTTGATGTTTCTCTTATGTGTCTTCTGTTGCGTAAACATATGATTGAAAACGACAGAGATGGAGAATTTACAAAGGCAATTTTAGCAGAAAGCGACATTATAAACCTTGCAAAGCCATTTTACAAGGAAACAACCAACGAAGCAAATCAAGTAAAAAAAATTAAGGCTGCCATCAAAAAAGTGATTGAAGAAGGGTTTTTGCGACAAATGAAGACAGAGGACAAACAATACGAAATAAATAGAATTATAAAAGCCTTTGTCAATGCTGATGTAGTCAAAGAGTCGCTGGAAAAATTGAAAAATTATACCAGCCAAATCACAGACGAAATGTCAGACGAAACGTCAGACGAAATGTCAAATGAAATAGTTGAGGAAATACCAAAAAAGACAATAAGCAAAGCACCAGCCAAGAAATTAGTCAAAACGTCAGCTAAAACGTCAGCCAAAAAATCAGCTAAAAAATCAACTAAAACACTAAAACGCAAAAAATAATGACCGAAATAGATAACACACAAATTGGTTTCCGTTTACATTCAGTTGAGTTGCTTAATTGGGGGACTTTTCATAACAAAACGTGGAAAATAGAGCCTAATGGCAATAATTCTCTGCTGACTGGTGCTATTGGGTCGGGCAAATCTACGCTTGTAGATGCGCTTACGTGCCTAATTGTGCCACAACAAAAAATCAGCTTCAATAAAGCTGCTGGCGCAGAAAAGAATGAAAGAAATTTGATGACCTACATCAAAGGCGCATACAAAAGCGTTAAGAGTGAAGAGGCAGACACAAGAGAAAAAGCCGTTTCTTTGCGCTACAACAACGCAAATGATACTACTTTTAGCGTAATTATTGCTAATTTTAACAATGAAGGCTACCACGAATCTGTGGCGTTGGCGCAGGTATTTTGGATAGAAAATGGAAAAGTCCAAAAATTACTTATTATCAGAGAAAAGCTCCCACTTTCAATTAAAGAGCATTTTTCAACTATTGAAGATGCAAAAGAATTAAGAAAAAGAATGAAAATGCTTCCAGATACGGAGGTTTTTGATGATAATTTCACGAAATATAGCCAGCGTTTTTGTCAGTTGTTTGGAATGCAAACCAAAGCTATTGGACTTTTTTATCAGACGGTTTCTATGAAAGCCGTTAGCAGCTTGACTGTGTTTGTCAGAGAGCAAATGCTAGAGCAAACCGACATCAAAGAGAAAATTGAAGACCTCAAAAAACGCTTTGAAGACCTAAATAAAGCACTTATTGCCGTTCAAAACGCCAGAAAACAAAAAGATACACTTTTGCCACTCGTAGAACTTTGTGAGAATTTTAAGAAATTTGAAGAGAGAATTATAGTTATTGAAAACATTATGCAGGCAATTCCAAGCTATTTTGCCAGCAAAAAAATCACTTTGCTTGAAACAGAAATAGAAGATTGTACCAGAAAATTATTGCAACTCAATGCCCAACTCAACGAAATTGAAAGCAATTTGAGCGAAAAAAGAGATACACTAAATCAACTAAAACAAGATATTAACAACAATGGTGGCGCAAGATTAGAACAAATTGCTACGCTTATCAAACAGAAAAATGAAGAAAAAATAAAAAAAGAAACAAAATATGAAGATTATAGCGCACTTACCAAAGTTTGTGAGCTAGAAAACGCTAATACAGACAAAACTTTTTTTAGAAATCTGAAAAATACAACAGAAAAATTAGAAACCTGCGCAAAATTACAAGAAGATATTGCAGGAGAACGTGGGCAAATGGCAGCCGTAAAAACAAGTATTGAAGACCTTATCAACGCAGAAACAAAAGAACTTACCTCTCTAAAACAACGAGAAAACCAAATTCCGTTGGCTTTTTTGAACATTCGTAAGGAAATGGCAAATGCTTTGGAAATCAATGAAAATGAAATTCCGTTTGTGGGTGAACTTCTCAAAGTCAATGATAATGAAAAAGACTGGGAAGGTGCGCTGGAAAGGCTACTTAGAGGTTTTGGGATAAGTATGCTCGTGCCAGAAAAACATTACAAGCAAATTAGCAATTATATCAACACAAAACGCCTGATAGATACCAACAAAAGAGGAATGAGATTTGAATACTTTAAAGTGCCTGCAAATGCTAAATCAAGCACTTTTTCTGATAATATTCATCAAGATTCTGTCGTGAATAAAATTGACATCAAACCAAACACACCCTTTGAAAATTGGTTGGAAACAGAAATCCAAAAAAGATTTAATCTCAAAGGCGTTGATATGGAGGAGTTTCAGAGGCAAAATGACGTTATCACAAAAGAAGGGCAATTCAAAATTGGTAGCCAAAGACACACAAAAGATGATAGATTTGATTTGAAAGACAAAACAAATTTTATTTTGGGGTGGACGAACAAAGAGAAAGTAAAAGCTATTGAAAAATATTTGAAAGAAAAAACAAACGAACTTTCAGAAATTGAAACGCAACTTATCACACTTTCAAATAAAAATAAAAACAACAATTATTTACTGGCAAAACTCAACCAAATACTTGGTTACAAAGATTGGTTTGAACTTAATTGGAAAGATGAAGTTGAAAATATTATTTTGTTGGAAAATGAAAAAACAGCATTAGAAAAAAGTAATGACAAACTCAAAACGCTACAAACACAGTCAGATGCAGTGATTGCCGAAATTTCTAAAATGGAGGAAAATAGAAATGAGAAACTAAAAAATTCGGGAGTGCTAGGAGTTGCCATTAGCAGCAGTAAAACTGCCATTTTGGAAGCTGAAGAAATATTAAAAAATATCACTGACAAACAAAATTTCTTTCCTACAATAGAGAAAGAAATGGCAGAAATTATTTTGACTATAAAAAATATTGACAAAACAGAAAAAGAACTGAACAATAATCAAAATACTGAAAAAGATGCCCTAAGAAGGAAACAAAGCGGTTTGAGAGATAAAATTATCAAACAAATGAGGGAATATAAAAATGGATTTCCTTCTGAATCTTTGGAACTTTCTGACGAAATAGAGGCACGAAATGAGTATTTGGACAAACTAGAAAAAATCATTAAAGAAGGTTTGCCAAAACACGAAGCAACCCTCAAAACAATGCTCAATGAGAATACTGTGCAAGATATTACAGCTTTTAAGAACAAGTTGGAGATGCACGAAAAAGAAATTGAACACAAAATAAAAAGTATCAATGAAAATATGAAAGAAATTGAATATAGTAATGGTACTTATATTGAATTGATTGCAGATAAAAATAGAGACCAAGACATTAAAATCTTCAAAGAAGACCTAAAAGCGTGTTTGGAGTATATTTTTAGTACGAGTGATGCTTACACAGAAGACCGCTTTAATGCCGTTCAGAAAATCCTAAATAGGTTTAGAAGCAACGAAAACAAAGATATTGAATGGACAAACAAAGTAACAGACGTGAGAAATTGGTTTGATTTCAACGCAAGTGAAAAATATGTCGCTGACAACGTGGAAAAAGAATTTTATCCTGGTAGCTCGGGCAAATCTGGTGGACAAAAAGAGAAATTAGCCTACACAATCCTAGCATCTGCGTTGGCAGACCAATTTGGACTGAAAATTGGTGAGCCAAAAAGTAAATCTTTTCGTTTTGTTGTCATTGATGAAGCCTTTGGAAAAGGGGACAACGCAAGCACAGAATACGGTTTGCAGCTTTTTAGGAAACTAAATTTGCAGCTTTTGATTGTTACGCCACTCCAAAAAATCAATATTATTGAGAATTATGTCAATGCCGTTCATTACGTTTCTAACAATACAGAAGGCAGCAGCTCGGAACTGCAAAATATGACCATTGACGAATATAAAAAGAACAAAGAAGCCTACAAAGCAATGAATGAATAAATGTGAATTGTCAATTATGAATGAATACAAAAAAATTTGTGTTGTCGGGTGTTTCCACCCGACAACAAATATAGCTTTTAAATACCAGTTTTTGGAGAAAATAAAACGTAAAAATCATTATTTTCTCCAAAATAAAACATCTAGAAGCGCATTTGTCGTCAGGTGGAAACACCTGACGACACAGGGAAAGTACCATACACTCTAAAATCTCCAGTAACAATCTCAGTACTATCTACAACAACAACATCTAAAATTCGTTTAAGAACACAATAGTTATCTTTTAACTCGTAGATTTATTTTACTAACTATCTCACTCAATAATATATTAAGAGTTGTTAAACTACTAATATTATAGAAAATTATAAACAAATGCAATATCTCACAATTATTTATGATTTTGCCAATCAGCTTCCAAATAATGATTTATTATTCCCTTTAGTAATGCTTATATGTGGGCTGGGAATAATTTACTATAATAAAAATCTAAATATTGAAGGGAGAAAAAGTGGTATGGTAGCAGGATTTATTCTTAGTATATTTTCAGGGATTATTTTAATAATATGGATTCCAATTAATCTAGTCTGTTATTTTGATACTCGTGATATATATGATAATAAGCAATATAAAATAGTTGAAGGCAGAGTTGCTAATTATCATCCTATGCAGAAAGGTGGACATGGTGATAGAGAGAGTTTTAGTATAAATGGTATTGATTTTAAATTCTCTGACTTTGATGATACTTACTATGGATACAAAAATGTAGCATCTAAAGGTGGTGCAATAAAAGAGAATTTACTTGTGCGGATTTATTATTTTAACCATAGTGAAGAGGGAAATGTTATTCTTAGGTTAGAGATAGAGCCACTTTGAGGTAGAGCAATATATTTAACTGAAGTTACGCAACATACCCCATAGTTGCTCGGCTGTGCCGAGTAACGCCTATCTGCATAGCCCTCTGGGCGTTTTGTGCATAGCAAACAAATAAGATAGTGAGACAATACCAAAACCACCTATTACGTGCGAGATGCACAAGGCAACGTAACGAGTGTGTATGAACGCACCAATGAAAAGAAAAGCGGTGTTTATGAGGCAAGCTACAAACAGGCTGAAATATCTTCCTATAGTGTCAGGTGTTTCCAACTGATGACACAAAGAAATTTGCCAACACAAATAATGAAACTATTTTATTCAAATATTATTGCATTAGCAGTCTGTCTTTTTTGTCATTTTGTAATAATATTGCAAAATGGTAGAGGTAATATAATTTTTTATGTTCTTATATTATTTTCATTTTTCACTTTATTTTTTTTGAATTCATATAATATTATGCTATTATTTGACAAACAGAAAAATCATAAATACATTATTATTAACCTAATATTGTCTGCTATTTATTATTACATTCTTTTCTTTGCACCTCTATTCCCTCCTAGGTAATGAGTTGTAAATAAACGCCTGATTTTTCCCTACCCAACAACAAAATATGACTATTGACGAATACAAAAAGAACAAAGAAGCCTACAAAGCAATGAATGAATAAATGGTATAATTGTGTCATTAGGTTGTTTCAGCTGACGACAAATGTGCTTTTAAATTTCTTATTATGGAGAAAACAACAATTTTCAGGTCTTATTTTCTCCAAAAAACCAATATCTAAAAGCTATGTTTGTTGTCAGGTGGAAACACCTGACAACACAAAAAAAGGGAGTTTAATACATTTGTCGTTTTATAAAAATGTTACCCTATGTTGTCAGGTGGAAACACCTGACAACACAAAAACTATAAATAAGATATGAAGAACGTAATTCTAGTGCTATTTATCTCTTTTTATATTTTGGGATGTAGTAAACAGAAGATAGAAATTTTCCATAGTGCGGATAAAAAATACTGTGTGTCAAAGTTTGAATATATTGATGATTATGGAAAGCATTATACAATATTTTGTTACGGAAAGGCTCAAAATACAGAACTACCAAAGTCTTATATTAGAGTAAGAGACACTTGGCGAGATGGTTGGGAAAGTTTGCTTATATGGCAAAAACAACAAGCAGTTTTGTATGTTTCAGGTGATCAAGGATTTGAAACATTTAATTTAGAAATAAGTAATCTAAGACTTCAAAATGCTAACTCTTCCCAAGAATTTTATCAATATTTTTTCAATAAAATCCCTAATAATTTTATTAAAATACAAAATAAACAATGATTCTTGTGTCGTCAGGTGTTTCCACCACAGCCGTTAGGTTAATGAAAACTTCACGAATAGTCCAAGACTTTCGTGAAGTTCGCTTACTATGAAGGAATTACTTTGAGTACAAAAAGTAACTTATTTGAGTTTATTTGCGCTTAATGTTTTTGCCCTTTTCAAAATAACTTCACGAAAGTCTCCGACTATTCGTGAAGTATTTGATACACAACATCAATAATTAAATCAAAAAAAATACTCCAAAATGATTACACCAAAAGAAATTCAAAAACAATGCCTAACGTGGTGGAAAGACGTTTTGCTTGCTTATATTGATGAGAATCTTGTTGATAATATTTCTGATAATGTTGTTTCTTTTTTTCCGAGAGAAATCAATAGAATTGGTAAAATTAGTGCAAAAGATGTGCAAAACAAGGTTTTGGAGCATAAAAAAGCCATAGAATTATTGCAAAATCATTCAAAGAATGAGGCAAAAAATGACACGAAAGAAAGCAAAAAATTTGGTTATAAATTAGTTTTGGAAGAAACGCAGTTTGCTAAAATTGGCAAACAATCTGTTCCCACAAAAATAATCATTGAAAGCATCAAAGACTATCTAAAAATCACCAATAAAGAGAAAGAATACCAAATATTTCAAAGAAATTATGCCCTTATTCTCAAAGAATTGCCTTTGTTAAATGAATGGATAAACGCAAATACAAATGTACTAAAACTAATTGAACACAATACTTGGACAGATACACTCAAAGTTTGTAAGTATTTCATAGCCACGCCCAAACCTCAATTATACATTAGGCAACTTCCAATAGATGTTCATACAAAGTATATCCAAGAAAATAAAAGCATTATTACTTCATTACTTAATTTTTTGATAATCAATGAGATAGATACAAATGAAAAAGATTTTGAGAAGAGATTTAATTTACTTTCAAGGGAACAACTTATCAGAATACGTTTTTTAGATGTATCAAAAAGTCCACTTCCAAACATAACGGATATTTCATTTACGGAAAAAGAACTGAAAAATTATTATCAAAATTATCATCTTAATGCTAATTTTCAATTTGACAATATTTTTATTACGGAAAATCTAATGAATTTTCTTACTTTGCCAAAACTCAAAAATACTATTGCTATTTGGAGTGGAGGCGGTTTTAATATCAGTTATCTAAAAAATATTGATTGGTTGAAAGAAAAACAGTTTTATTATTGGGGAGATATTGATGCGCAAGGCTTTCAAATCCTTAATCAATGTAGGAGTTATTTTCCAAATGTTATTGCGGTGATGATGGACAAAGAAACGCTGGAAAATTTCCAATTTGGGGAAGGAACGCCTGCAAAAAATCAAGTTTTGCAACATCTTTCTGATACAGAAAAAATGCTTTACGAATACCTGAAACTAAATAATATCAGATTAGAGCAAGAAAAAATTACGCAAATATTTGCAGAAGCAGAAATTAAGAAAATACTTGAGTTTGTGGTGTAAATGCCACCACTTTACGTATTTTCTATGTTGTCAAATGTTTCATTCTGACAACAAGAAAGGTAATAAAAATCATATTTATTTAGGAAATAAAGATAATTTTGGTTTTATTGCATAACAAATACATAGGAAATACATTGTTCTACGTAATT
>JANYGM010000167.1 GCA_025362415.1 bacterium | reverse complement strand
CACAATTCACAATTCACAATTCACAATTACTTTGTAGGATTATTTTGTGAAGGTAAAAAAAAATCAATAAAATATGCTATTTTTGTAAAAAAATTAAATAAAAACAATATAAATTTAATGTTGCATCTTAAAAAACCTCTTGTATTTTTTGACTTAGAAACTACAGGCATAAGTATCGTAAATGATAGAATTGTAGAATATTCTTTCATCAAAATAATGCCAAATGGTGAGAAAATTATTCAAACCAAAAAAATCAACCCAGAGCGTCCTATTCCGCTAGAAACAAGTATGATTCACGGCATTTATGACGAACACGTCAAAGATGCACCTACTTTTAAACTCATTGCTAGAGATTTAAGTAAATTTTTGGAAGGTTGCGACCTTGCGGGTTTCAATATGTTACGTTTTGATTTGCCTATGTTGGTAGAAGAATTTTTGCGTATTGGGCTTGATTTTTCTACGAATGGGCGCAATTTGATAGATGCACAAAAAATTTATCACCTTATGGAGCCTCGCACTTTGAGTGCCGCTTATAAATTTTATTGTCAGAAAGATTTGGAGGGCGCACATACGGCAGAGGCTGATACACTAGCTACTTTTGAGGTTTTGGAGGCGCAAGTTTTGAAGTACGAAAATAGGATGATTAAGGATAGAAATAAGGTTGAATTTGTGCCTGTAAAGAATGATATGCAACATTTACACAACCTTACAGCAGAAAATCTGGTAGATTTTGCTAATTCTATGGTTTTTAAAGATGGTGTAGAGGTTTTTAATATAGGAAAACATAAAGGACGACCTGTAGAAGATGTTTTGAAAGCAGAACCCTCTTATTATGACTGGTATCAAAAAGCTGACTTTTCTCTTAATTCCAAAAGAAAATTAACAGAAATAAAACTTAGAATGGCGTTTCCTAAGAAATAATTATGGATAAATACATAGTTTTTGTTTGTCGTTCCCATGTGGAACGTGGGGAACGCAAATATAAGTAAGCGGTTTTTGTTTTCCGAAATCTTTTCCGTTTGCAGTATAATACCTTACCGCAATGTATTTTAAAAAATAGAATATTTTGGGAATAAAATACAACCAAAATAATTTTTATATTCCATAGTTGCTACCTACTTTTGCATCACACAAAAGAACAATAATTCTAGAAAAACCTATTTTGTGTATGTCAAGTTTTTTAAATCTTTAAACAAACACTTTTATGAAAAAGTTAAATAATGAGCAAATGGAAAATTTGCAAGGGGGAGTATATGCACCTATTAAATGTGTACAAGCAATAATGGCTACTATTGCTTCTAATGGCGTTGGTGATGCTTATGCACAAGGAATTAGTGACCAAGCAAATTTTTGTCTTGGCTGGTAATTGCAACTAATTAACAAGTTTTTGCAGGAGGTTTCATAATAAAAATTCCTGCAAAAATCTTTGAAAATATGAAAATATGAAAAAAATTATCCTTGTTATTCTTGTTTTTATGAGTTTTGTTGCTAATGCACAAACCAAAGATGAAGTTCTTAAACATCATTTTGAGAAGATGGGCGCACCTGCAAAATGGTTAACTATCAATTCTATGAAGGTTGAAAGTTTAAATATTAACGCTGAATCTGACACAACCAAACATCTTAAATTTGCTAAAAAACCTAATTTAGCAAAAATAGAACTAAATAGCAATATAACAAAGCCCGTTCACGTTCTTGTTTGTGCTGACTCTTTGGGAGCTTGGCAAAAAGTTAATAATAATGATGTAGAAAGAATTTCAAAATATGGGATTGATTTTATCCAAACAGATATGACCATTTTTATTGCTAGTGAACTAAAAAATAAAGATAATATACAACTTAAATCCAATGAAATATTAAATGGAAAGGAATACCACGTTTTAGATATAAAAAATAATACAGTTATTAGAAGGCTTTTGTATGTTAATACCAAAACTTATATGATAGATGCCTACCGTTCAGTTGATTATGAAAATGGTTTGGAACTATCAGATATAGTAACAACCTTTTTGTCAGATTATAGAGCTGTACAAGGTTTTTTATTACCTTTTCAGTCATCTAATAATAATGTAATTGGTTATAAATCAAGAAGAATAGTTACAGATATACAAATCAATATCCCTATTGATAATAAGATTTTCAGCCCAGAAAATAAATAAAAATATTATCATTTTTGTTTTAAAAGTGCTAATAAATCTTGTATTTGCGCATCTTTTAGTTTAATTTGTTCTTTGAGAAATGCATTTACTTCTTTTTCTGTTAATTGCGTGAGATGTACGACAAGCCCATTTCCTGCGCCTTTGATTAATAGTGCCAATAGTGTATTGTGCAAGAGGTTTTGAGTGTTCGTAATTTTGAAGTTCATCAAGTGAAACTTGCAATATTTCTGCAAGTTTTATGACTCTTGTCCATTGTGGGTCAGTTTCTCCACGTTCTATTTTTGAATAACCACTAAGAGAAATATCTAATAAAGTGGCTATTGCTTGAGAAGTAATATTTCTTCGTTCTCGTATGCTTTTTATGTTTTGTCCAAGTGTATTTTTCTCTGTTTTCATAGTTGTTTATTGTGATTGATAACTTATCCGTAAAAGTAACAAAATAATCTTAAAAGTAGCAAAATAATACTCTGAGTTGTTGGATAGTATCTCTGTTTAAGGTACTTTTGCATCACACAAAAGAACAATAATTCTAGAAAAACCTATTTTGTGTATGTCAAGTTTTTTTAAATCTTTAAACAAATACTTTTTATGAAAAAGTTAAATAATGAGCAAATGGAAAATTTGCAAGGGGGATTATTGCCAGAACCTATTAGAAGAGGTGATTTATGTGTAATAGGCATGTTAATGACTATGGTAGGATTAGCAAATGGTGACATTGGAATGGATGCTGGTGGGTTAAATCTACAATGGGCTAATTGCTAAGTAATGTATTGGAAATAAGATACTAATTTCCAAAATAAACAAGCGTTTTTGGGCGTAACTTTCCAAAAGTTTCCAACTTTTGGAAAGTTTAGTAGGAAGTTATTTACAATTCATTGCTAAATCAGTTTTCTAATTCATTTTTGCATAGAAATATATATTTCTATGCAATTTTTTCTAAGTAATAAAAACAATCTTTATGAAAAGCATATTTTTACTTCTGATTATCTGTTATACTTTTTCTGCTAATGGACAAACTAAAGAAGAGATATTAGAACGTCATTTTGAAAAAATGGGTACACCTGCAAAATGGATGTCTATAAATACTCTAAAAATAGAAAGTGTTAATGTTTATGGTGATAATTTACTATCTTCTAAAACATCAAATCAAGTTACATATGCGAAAAGACCTATGTATGCAAAGTTAGAATCTACAAATAAAGCCTATAATAATCTTATTCTTATAGGCGCAGACTCACTAGGTTATTGGCGAAAAATCAATAACGGTGAGGTATCTAGACCTAAAACTGAGGGAGTGGATTTTACACAATATAACTTAACTATGGTGCTTGCACAAGAATATACAAATAAAGAAAATATACAGCTAAAAGCTAAAGAAACATTGAATGAAAAAGAATATTATGTTTTAGATGTTAAGAATAAAAATCAAAGACGTTTAATTTACTTAGATATAAAAACATATATGATTGAGGCATATATATACATAAATCTTAAAGATGGCAGCAAAGAATATAATGTAATAACTTTTTTATCAGATTATAGAGATGTAAAAGGTTTTTTATTCCCTTTTCAATCTCAAACTAATGTACCAAGTACAAAAATAAAAACTATCACAACAGATATACAAATCAATATCCCTATTGATAATAAGATTTTTAGCCCAGAAAGCAAATAAATACTATGATTACTAATATTGATTATCATACTCTTTTTTCTTTTGACAAAAGAGTATTTTTTATTTTTCTGTGCTTTTGTTATGCTGGAATACTTTTTATCAATAAAGAATTTATTTTGTATGATGGCTTGTATTTTGAGGCATTAGGAGAAGAACTCGCTTATGAACGTATAGAAAAAATATTGAGTGACCAGAAAGAAAATGCTTGGATTTCATTTTGTATTATTCCTTTTTTCTTACTTTTTAAGTTGTTTATTATTGCCATAAGTATTACAATAGGTTTACTACTAGGTAATTACAAACTTTCTTTCAAAAAAATATTCCAAATTGTTTTGATAGCAGAAGCTATATTTATCCTTCCCAAAGTCATAAAAACAACTTATTTTCTCTTTGCTAAAAACTATACACTCAAAGATATTGGCAGTTTTGATATTTGGTCAGTTTTGGCACTTGTAGGCAAAGAAAATGTACCTATTTGGCTTATTTATCCTCTTAGTACACTCAATTTTTTTGAGATTTTATACTGGTTTATCCTTGCTTTTGGCTTTGTATTAGTTCTCAAACGTACTTACAATGAGATGTTTACACTTGTTATAAGTTCTTATGGTATTTTGATGCTTAGGAACGTATTGTAAATAAGTTACTAATTTAGGCAGTTGCCATATAGTTCCATTTAGGTAAGAAGTCATCAAATTGTATACTCATATTATCCTTATAATCTTTACTATACTTTTGCCCTTTTAGATAGATATTTTCAT
>JANYGM010000014.1 GCA_025362415.1 bacterium | reverse complement strand
GCTGAAATTAAATCACTTGCAGACCTTGTGCAACTAGATATTTCTGATATGATGAAATTCAGAAACTTTGGTAAAAAATCTTTGACAGAACTAGAACAACTGGTTTCTGATAAAGGACTTACTTTTGGTTTTGATGTGCATAAATATAGAATTGATGAAGACTAAAGAGTTGTGAGTTTTTAGTTGTGAATTGTGAGTTAAATACAATCATAATAAAATTTAGCAATTCAAAATTTTTTCTGCCGTTGTTGGTGTTTTAGCGTAGCGACACCAACAACGAATTAGTGCCGTTTCTTTTCTTGTGTTTTTTCTGCCGTTGTTGGTGTTTTAGCGTAGCGACACCAACAACGAATTAATTTTCTAGTGCTGTTGCTTGTGTCTTCACAAGCAACAAAAAATAAAATTATTATTGTGTTGTCAGGTGTTTCCACCTGACAACAAATGCGTTTTTCAATTTCAATTTAGTGCCGTTGCTTGTGTCTTCACAAGCAACAAAAAATAAAATTACTTTAAATCTGTGATGAGATGTAGCGTTATTCTTTATAAATAATTGATAAACAACAATTTATAGGAAAGCAGTCAAAATAAAATTCTTGCTAAACGTATTTTCCTCACACAAACAACCAATATAATGAGACACGGTAATAAATTAAAAAGCCTTAACAGAACTGACACGCACCGTAAAGCTATGCTTGCGAATATGACGTGTTCGCTTATCCAACATAAGCGCATTGAAACGACTACAACACGTGCAAAAGCATTGCGTGTGTATGCAGAGCCGTTGCTTAACCGTTCTAAAGAAGAAAATAATACAACTGCAGACCAAACAATGCACCAAAGACGTACTGTAATGGCTTATTTGAAAGACAAAGAAGCACTTAAAGAACTTTTTGGCGTAGTAGGTCCTAAACTTGGAACTCGCCCAGGTGGATACACTCGTGTAATAAAACTTGGTCAAAGACAAGGTGATAGCGCAGAAATGGCTATTATTGAATTAGTTGATTTTAACGAATTGTTGTTGAAAGATGCTAAACCAGCTAAGAAAACTCGCCGCCGTGGTAAGAAAACTGCTGCTGACAAAGATGCAACTAGCGTAGATGCAGTTGTAGCAACTGATGTTGTAGCTGACGAAAAACCAGCTATCAAATCAGAAGATACAGCTGAAGATGCAACGCCTTCTGACAAATAAATTTTAGAAATTGTTACAAATAAATAAGACTAATTAAAGTAAACGCCCTGCAAATACTTTAGTTAGTCTTATTTTTTATGAAAAATCAAATGTTAGCATTCAAATTAATTTTCTGTTTTTTATTTTCTTGGAGTATTTCAATGGCACAGAATAATGTACCAAAAAATACTTCAAATGATAGTTTAAATGCTTTTTATAAGAATTTTTATCAAATAAAATTTAATACACTGCTTAGAAAAGAGGCAAGTGTGAGTAATTTTATTAGTATTGAAACGCAAGGAATTAAAATTTTTTCATCACTCAAAAATAAAAAAAGTAATAAATATGAGTTTTTTATGGCGTGGAATGAACTTAAAACCTATCAAAATAAAAATTATCTCAAAAATTATTTTCAAAAATATATCAAACAAGAGAAAGAGGAAGATAGTTTATTTGTAAATTTCAGTACCAATATTCAAAAAAATGATAAAAAACAACCAATAGATTTTAAATCATTGTTGGATATTATCAAAAACCCTAATACAAAACCTCTTTTAGACTACCGCATAGCCATAGACCCAGGACACGTAAGCGCAGATACCACCACCGCCAGAATAGAGGGAAGAATAGTGGAAATACGTTTGCCAAATCCTGCAAATAACGGCTTAGATAGTATTAAAACAGAGATAATGGAGTCTTCTATGGCGTGGGCAACTGCAAAAGTTATGAAAGATTCTTTAGAAAAATTAGGTGCAAAAGTTTTGCTCACTCGTGAGGGCATACGTTATGTAGCAGGGGAAAACCGTACTTATTTGGAGATTTATGAAGAGTACAAAAACGAAAGAAAAAGGCAAAAAAAGCCTTTTTTGAGCAGAAAAAAGTATTTTTATGATGTTTTTTTAAGGCAAGATTTAGAGAAACGAGCAAACATTATCAATGATTTTAATCCAGATATAACTATTATTATTCATTTTAATGTAGAAGCTAATAATTTAGGTTGGAAAAAAACAGTTAAAAATAATTTTGCATTGGCACTTGTGGGGGGAGCATTCACCGCAAGTAGCCTAAATAGTCCAAAAGCACGTTTTCAACTCTTTCGTTTGCTTATTTCTGATGAAATAGAAAATTCTATTTTGCTTTCTCAAAAGGTATTAGCCGCCCACGAAACTATTTTAAAAGTACCTACTTTGCCTATCAAACATACCCAAAAACCATTAGAGAAAACGTGGCTTTACACAGGCACACAGGGCGTTTATGCCCGAAATTTGTTTTTGACAAAAGAAGTTTTTGGCGTACTTTGTTATGGAGAAAGTCTGCTACAAGACAACGAAAAAGAAATTTTAATGCTCAATAAAAAAGATTTTTTAGTAGATGGCGTTTTAGTAAGTTCTCGTACTAAAACAGTCGCTAATGCGTATTTGAAAGGGATTTTTGAATACCTGAAAATATACTAAAAACTAATTGGTTTTAAAATAAAATCACTTCAAAAACCTTTAAGGTCTTCAAAAACCTTCAAGGTCTTTAAGACCTTGAAGGTTTAGTCGTTATTATCAATAAAGCCATTTAATTGTGAAATTCTAAATTGTGGATTATGAATGAGTACAAGAATGTATAGCAATTATAAATATTCCTAAATATTCCAATTTTAGGAATATTTAGGAATAAAATCCCATAAAATTATTTTATAAAAATCAAAAGAAATGAATAATAACAAAAAAATTGCGCTCATTACTGGCGCAACATCTGGCATAGGACGTGCTATAGCTGATATTTTTGCTAAAAACAATATCCGCCTTATTCTTTGTGGAAGAAGGGAAGAGCGTCTAGCAGAAGCAAAAGCCACTCTTAGCAAAGAAACAGAAGTTATCACTTTACAATTTGATGTTAGCGACAAAATAGGTGTGCAAAATGCTATCAATTCTTTACCCGAAAACTGGAAAAATATTGATATTCTGGTCAATAATGCAGGAAATGCGCACGGTTTTTCACCTATTCAAGAAGGAAATTTAGACGACTGGGACGCAATGCTTGCAAGCAATGTAACAGGCTTATTATATGTTTCTAGGGCTATTATGCCTAATATGGTGGAGCGCAAAGCAGGACATATAATAAGCCTGTTACATTGCTTGCAAGCATTGCGTCCCAGTCGTCTAAATTTCCTTCTTGAATAGGTGAAAAACCGTGCGCATTTCCTG
>JANYGM010000154.1 GCA_025362415.1 bacterium | reverse complement strand
GTTTCCTACCTTACCAACCCATTTTTGATAGGTTTTCGTCAGCCTATTTTTGCCTTTAATCCTATGAAATGGGATAAAAAAATAGAACCTCTCAAATATGAAGAAGCCACAAAGCAAAATGCAGAAGATTTGGAGATGATAGCGCAAAAAACAAGTACCTTATTTTTTAATTTATTGATTTCTGATTTTAATTTGGAATTTTCTCTAAAACGAGAACTAGAAACAGACACTATTTTTAAACTCTGCAAAGAACGCCATAAACTTGGTAAAATCACAGAAAATGAACTTTTGCAGGCAGAACTTGCCCTATTAAATGCGCAAAATCAAACAGAAAAAAATAGAATAGAGCAAGAAAATGACTTTTTTTTGTTTAGAACTTATCTAAAACTTTCAGATAATAATCCTATAAAACTTATTTTGCCTAATAATATAAATACTTTGCAAATAAACGAAGAAAAAGCAATTTTGGAAGCAAAAAATAATAGAAGTCGGGTGATTACTTTGCGTAGGAAACTCTTAGAAGCAGACAAATTCTATGCAGAAGCAAAGGCAAATTCAGGTTTAAATATGAATGTTACAGGCTCATTTGGTTATACAAAAAATGGCTTTTCTTTGGCTGATGCCTATATAAGACCACAAGACCAGCAGCGTTTTCGTGTTAGTTTTGATATTCCTTTGTATGATTTTGGTAAGGCAAAAGCGCATACACGAGCTGCAGCAGCTATGCGTGATAATATGCGTTTAGATGTGGAACTTGCAGAACAGCAACTTTTGCGGGAAGTAGTGTCGCAGGTAAGGCAATTTAAAATCTACCAATCTCAATTAAATATTTGTGAAAAAACAAATATTATTACAGAAAAACGCTATCATCTTTCTATAAATAAATACAAAGATGGAATGATTTTGTTGCAAGATTTGCAAATTGCTATTCAAGAACAAGATAATGCTCGTAGAAATCATTTAATTACTATAAAAAATTATTGGAACGCTTATTACCAAGTAAAACAACTTACAATGTATGACTTTAAATAGTTGTGAATTATAAGTTGTGAGTTGTGAGTTAAAATACAATAAATTGATTGTCAATAATTTGTATATAATTCATAACTCAAAACAAGATTTATCTTTGTAGTTTAATCCCACAAACCAAGAAAATATTTTGAATTTTAAATTGTAAATTATGAACTAAAATACAGCACATTGATTATCAATGTTTTGTATTCAACTCACAACTCACAACTCACAACTCACAACTCAAAATGAAATTTCTCCTTTTGCCTTTTATGTGGCTTTTTGTACTGATTACCAAATTTCGTAATTTTTTGTATGATAAAAACATACTCAAAACTACTTATTTTGATTTTCCTATTATCAATGTAGGAAACCTAACCGTTGGAGGAACAGGCAAAACGCCTCACGTAGAGTTTTTGGTGCGCTTTTTTTTAGATAATAAAGATGAAAATATTTCTGAAAAATACCAAATAAATGTACTTAGCAGAGGTTATGGGCGCAAAACGAAAGGTTTTTTGTTGGCAAATAATGATACTTCTGCCACAACAATAGGAGATGAGCCACAACAATATTTTGAGAAATTTGGAGAAAAAATTAACGTAGTGGTTTGTGAAAATAGAGTTTTAGGCGCAAATTTAATACAAAACTTGCACCTAAAAAATAATCAAAACTTACATCAAAAAAAGCAAAATTTGATTATTTTAGATGATGCTTTTCAGCACAGAGCAATAGGAAGAAAGGTAAATATATTACTTACAGACTATAAACGACTTTTTTATGATGATTTTCCATTTCCTGTTGGACGACTACGAGAACAACGCAAAAATGCGCAACGTGCTGATTTTGTGATAGTTAGTAAATGTAGTGGTACTATTTCAAAAGATGAAATGAATACAATTCAGGCGCATATACGACTATATGCAGGCATTGAAAAACCTGTTTTTTTTACTAAAATAACCTATGGAAATCCTATAAATTTAATCAGTAATTTAGAAGAGAATTTTATAAAAAATCAAGAAATAAATAAAAATTTCAATCTTATTTTATTGTCAGGAATTGCCCAACCACAGCTTTTTGAAGATTTTTGCAAAGAAAATTTTTCTCAAAAATATAACATAGAAAAGCATTTTATTTTTCCTGACCATCACAAATATACACACAAAAATATCAATGAAATAGCACATTTTGTAGAAAATTTAGAGAAAAATATAACTCAAAATGGTACGCAAAACATAAAAATTCTTACGACTGAAAAAGATGCCGTAAAATTGCGTAAATTGCTACCTCAAAAATTAGAAAGTATCTTTTATTATTTGCCAATTATGGTAGATTTCATTGAGAAAAAAGAGGAATTTTTACAATTATTAGTGAATAAAATATAAAATAATAATTTTTAGTTTTTGGCGGTCAGACCTACGGTGCAGACCTTCAAAAACTAAAAAAGGATAAAACAACTAAAAA
>JANYGM010000150.1 GCA_025362415.1 bacterium | reverse complement strand
ATTTTAGTTTTGAAGTATATAAGGAAAAGCTGAAGGGAATTTTGGGGGGAATAGTAAGTAGTGAGTATTGAGTAGTGAGTAGTGAGTAGTGAGTAGTGAGTAGTGAAGTAGTGAGTAGTGTTTTTATGTAAACAATGTATTCCACTACACACTATTTCACTACAGACTCCTCACTAAAATTAAAGTTTATTACTGATAATCAAGACACTAAAAAATACGAGAAGTGCCACTGCTGTTAGTGTAAAGATAATTTGCGGATTGTGGCGCATTGGCGCACGAGAACGAAAAGACTCTGAAAAGCCCACAGCAGCAGCAAAAATAACCTGCACTATCAGACAAAGCAGTATTTTAGGAATATCAGCCAACCACGCTACACCTGCATTTGAAAAGAAATTATCAGCAGGAATAATAAGGTCGTGGAAGAAATTAGCTATCAAAAGTCCATACATAGCAAATTTGAGAGAGTTTCCGTATAAAAGTAGTCCCAAATCAAAACCGCTATTATCCAAAATCATTACTTCGTGAACCATTGTAAGTTCTAAGTGTGTTTTTGGGTCATCAACAGGCAAGCGACTATTTTCTATAAGCGTTATCTGAAAAATCAAATAAGTTGCAAGTATCACCAAAAAGGCAGAAACAGAAGAATCTGCGTGCAACGCATTGAAAATATCAAAAAATGAAGTGTTGTTTGTAAGCATTGCAAGTGAGCCAATTAAGATAAAAAAAGCAGGCTCAACAAGCATTGAATACAAGGCTTCACGGTTTGCGCCCATTCCCTCAAAAGGGCTTCCAGTATCCAATGCAGACAAAATCATAAAGAATTTGCCTGTCGCAAGGATATAAGCAAAGAAAATAAAATCTCCCTCAAACGACAGAAAACCAGCGTGTCCATCAAAAGGAACAACTAAAATAGCACAAATAATAGAGGCAAACGACACCGTAGGCGCAATTTGGAAAATAAAAGATGTATCTCTACTATAAATGGTGCTTTTGTTGAAAAGTCGCCAAATATCAAACAATGCCTGAAAAATACCAGGACCTTTGCGCCCACATAAGCGACTGCGCACCCTATTGATGATGCCCACGAAAAACAACGAACTAATAAATATCAATAAGAAAGGAAACATAATTTTTTAGTGAGTAGTGAAGTAGTGAGTAGTGAAGTAGTGAAGTAGTGAGTAGTGAAGTAGTGAGTAGTGAAGTAGTGAGTAGTGAAGTAGTGAAGTAGTGAGTAGTGAAGTAGTGAAGTAGTGAAGTAGTATTTTTTGTCGTAAATAATGTATTTTCACTACACACTATTTCACTACTCACTATCTCACTATTATAATATATTGAAAAATGTCAATAAAAATAGCAAAAGCATAAACATAAAAGCGTACAAAATATAATGTTGTGTTTTCCCTGTTTCAATGATAGCAACCTTACTTAGTAGCCATTTGAGCGCATTGATGATTTTATTAATAACTCCGACCTCTATTTTGTCGTAAACCTCACTTTCAAAATGTCGGTTGGTAGGAAAAATATCCGTAGGCGCAATAGAGCGTGTTTTTGCTTTGTAGCCAATGATTGGTGCAGCAAGTTTTACAAAATAATTAGCATAAGAAGTAGCCGTATATTGTATTTTTGGGCTACTTCCTAGATAACCACAACCCCAAGTAGCATTATAACTTTCTTTGTTTTGTCTTACTTTGAATGTTCTTATAGCAAAAATAACGCCTACAAGTGCCAAAAATACAAAGGTAATGATGGTATCACGCTCCAAAGCATATATTTCTAGTTTTTCTATGCTTTCTGTTGGTGGTACAAAAATATGTGTAAGGTCGGCATATATATGAAAATAAATAGTCGGTGCAAGAGCCACAGAAAGAATAAGAATTGTTACTAATATTTGTGGAATAAGCATCAAAAAATTCACTTCTTTGGCTTCTTTTACTTTTTCTGTACGAGGAACTCCCAAAAAACTAAGTCCAAAGGCTTTCGTAAATGTATAAATAGAAAGTCCGCCTGTAAGCGTCAGCCCTACCATTCCTATAAGTAATAATACTTCAACAGAAACAAAACTATCTTTTAAGCCTTTTAAAAAACCTTCATACATCAAAAACTCTGAAATAAAGCCATTAAACGGTGGTAATCCTGCTATTGCCATAGATGCCAATAGGAAAAACGACCCAGAATAAGGCATCTTTTTAAGTACTCCGCCAAGTTGTTCTGTATTTTTTGTACCTAATTGTGAATAAACCGCACCAGCACTATAAAAAAGTAAAGATTTGAATAAAGTATGATTAAAAACGTGCAAAAGCGCACCAATATAGCCCAAAAACGCCATAGAATTATTACCTAGTGCCACGCCAAGCGTACCTAAACCCATTCCAATACCTACAATGCCCATATTTTCGGAACTACTGAAAGCCAAAAGTTTCTTTAAATCCTTTTGCATAGCTGCATTGACAATACCATAAATAGCAGTCATTACACTAATAATAAGTAGAAAAACACCTATTTCTAGTTTTTTGGAAGGGGTATAAAGTAAGATACGAAACAGTCCATAAATGCCCATATTTATCATAATAGTGGACATTAAGCTCCAATTAAAAGGCGCAACACTATGCGTTTTGGGTAACCAAGACTGCATTGGTAAAAACCCTGATTTCATTCCAAATCCTATAAAAAAAGCAAAAAATAATATTAGAGGTGAGCCTGAATAATTTTTGATACTTGCAAAATCAAAACTGCCTGTGTTTGCTTGCACCATAAGCGCACCTACAAGCAAAAAAACAGCCCCTACGTGCATTTGAATAAAATAATTAACTGCTTGCTTTAATACCTCTGCTTTTTGTTCGTTATTATCATTGTGATAACCAAGTAAAATCAATAAAAAAGAAGAAACAGACATTACTTCCCAAGCTACCAAAAATGTCATCATATTGGGTAGGATAAGTGCGGCAATCATTCCAAATAAAGTAGTTCCAAATACAATTAAATGCAGATTTAGAGAAGATTTATCTTGCATTTTGCTTAAATAACCAATAGCATAAAATGCTGCCAAAACCGACATTACGCAAGAAATAAGTAAGAAAATAGCAGCAAGTTTGTCTATTTCTAACATTATTTTCCCAAATAGCGGACTTGTAGCAAACTCGTAAATCCACGTTTGGTTGCTTATGAGTACGTTTGTAGCTAGCATAATACCAGAAATAGCCATTATGGTTGTGGTTATCAATGAAAAACTTGTTTTCATTTTGGTAGGAATAAGTACCACAAATGGCACTAAACACACACCAAGTAGTAAAAGCAAAATTAAATTATCCATTTTTTGAATTGTGAATTATGAATTGTGAATGAAATACAACGTACAATGTATTTTATTCTTTTTCTTTACTTGTATTGATTAAAAATGGTGTTTTGCCATCTGTAATAATGATTTTTGCATTGGGAGAATTAGCAAGAAGTTTGAATGCTTCAATGCTTTTTAGCTCAATAATTTGTTTTGAAAGTCCTTCTGAAAGAATTTTTTGTGCATCAGAAATACCACGAGCCTCAATAACCTTACGTTCTGCTTCTTTTTTCTCTTTTTGCAAGACAAATTCCATTTGTTGTGCTTGTTGTTCCGCTTCTAATTTCTGTTCTATTGATTGTGAAAGCCCTTTTGGAAGTTCAATTTGCTTGATAAGTACGTGTTCTATAATGATGCCACGTGAGCCAAGAATTTTCATCATTTCAGCCGTAATATCACGCTCAATTACTTCACGCTGAACAGTGTACATATCTTTTGCAAAAAATCTAGCACAAACATCAGCCGCAGATGAGCGAAAAACACTACTTACGAGTGTCTGTTCGTATGCCTCACCTACTGTTGTAAGCAATGCACCTGCCATTTTGGGGTCAACGTGAAATAAAACGCCCATTTCAGCAGTGATAATCAGTCCTTCTTTTGAGGGTAGATTTTCTAAACCAACTTGTAAGTTGATAGTACGTGTAGGTATTTTTATAATGACACTTGTGAAAGGATTGTAGGCATAAAAACCTGGTCCTAGAGTTTTTTCACGTAGTTTCCCATATACACGTTTTACACCAACTTCTCCTTGACGAATGGTAAGGCAACTTGTCAAACTACTGCTCATTGCAATCAGCAACAAAATCAGTACAAAAAATTTAGGTTTCATATTATTTGTTTTTTTAAGATGTTTTTTAAATATTTAGATAAATATCTGATATTGAAGTGTTACTGTTCCTCGTCTATCTCCTTGCTCAATAATATTGCTACTATTGACGAAATAGGTAGGTCTGTTTTGATAATCTAAAGAAAGTTTTGATTTGTGTCCGCTAATCAGCCAGTTTACGCCTACATTATACACACGCATAGGCACGCCCAAACGGTCATAATTAGCACTCATCACGGAGGCATAAGGTAAAAGTTGTCCACCATTCTCTCCAAGTAATTTTTTTGGTAAAAGATAGCCAACTTGTGAATAAAATACGTTTCCTGTTCCCATCATTGGATAAGCATTTCCGTAGGTAGCACCTGCACCAGTTACGTTATTTGTACCCATACTAGAGGTGGCAGGGTTCATAATACCATTAAAACGCAAGTAATTTGTACCAAAATTATAGTTAAAATATCCAGCGTGAGCAGAGATAGCTGTTCCTTTTTCTTTGTTTAAAGGCATATCTAAGTAACTTTCTATGCACCAAAGTGTCATATCTTGAAAAGTGCTATCACTTGTCGCCGTTTCTTTTCTCCACATAGCATTTTTTTGATGAATAATGCCACCAGCAATATTAAAAACCTTCTTTTGACCTAAATGCGTACCTGTCATATAAGGTGTATTATGCTGTTCGTGGTCAAAAAACTGATACATTAAATAAGCCTGAAATTGCTTTGTATGCCCTTTTCCTGCGAAAGTAGCATTTGGAGTAAGTGCAGGCTGTGCCACACCATTAGAAGTAATGGGAAAAGGGTCAGAAATAGA
>JANYGM010000139.1 GCA_025362415.1 bacterium | reverse complement strand
AGTGAGTTCGTATCAGAGTGAAGTGAGTTCGTATAAAAGTGAAGTGAGTTCGTATCAGAGTGAAGTGAGTTCGTATAAAAGTGAAGTGAGTTCGTATCAGAGTGAAGTGAGTTCGTATCAGAGCGAAGTGAGTTCGTATCAGAGTGAAGTGAGTTTGTATAAAAGTGAGGTGAGTTATATAAATTATATAACTCACCTCACTTTTTATATACATCAGTACAAAAAACTACATTCTTTCCATATACCATTGTATTTGTTTCTCCATTTTCTTAAACTTAAAGATATTGGTAATGATTTTTTGAAGGCGTATAAAGGCGGTTTCATTCTTTACTACATAATCAAACGCCATGTGATGCATACAATTAATAGCAACATCAATTTTATCTTGTGAAGAAAGCATAATAACAGGAATGCCAAGATTGTTTTCTTTGATTTTGTCTAAGGTTTCTATACCATTCATTGCACCCTCCACAATACCGTCCAAATGATAATCCAGAATGATGATATCAGGATTTAAGTGAAGATTTTTAACGCAACTCTCCCCTGTAGGGAAAGTGTTGATAGTAAAATCAGCGTGTTCCAAAAACTCTATTTCTAAAGATTTCAAAAACAATGCGTCATCATCTACCAAAAAGATACTAATTTTTTCGTGATTTTCCACAATTTTTTTGGTTTTAAATAAGATTATAGTTGTATTTTATGCTTTTTAAGTATTTAAAAACCTAAAAAATTAGTGGTTGTTTATTTTCTATTTTTTATTAAATCAAATTCAACAAGAAGTTCTTTGCAGGCTTGCGTACAAACGTGGTCTAATTTCTCTACCATTTCTGCTATATTTTCTCTTTGAATTTGGGTACTTGCATAATCTTGTACTTTTTTAGCTATGTTTTCAAAATCAGTACTAATACCCATAATAGAAAATGAAGGGATTATTTTGTGAACAGCGGAGTACATTGTTTTCCAATCTTTTTTCTCAAAACTTTGTTTCATTGTGCTTATAAGTGATGGAGTTTGTTCCAAATAAAGTGAAATCATTTCCATCATAAGTGCAGGGTCAGACTTGGTACGCTTGATGAGGTATGCCAAATCAATACAACGCATTTGCTTTATTTCTTCATTACCAACATTAGCCACTGCTACTATTGCTGCAGGTGTTGGTTTTTGAAAAAAACCAATTATTTTGCTATAAAGCAACTTTTCATCAACAGGTTTTGCAATATAATCATTCATTCCTACGGCTTTACACTTAGCCAAATCCACAGTTGTTACATCTGCAGTAAGCGCAATGATAGGAATATCTAATTTTAGTACGTTTCTGATATGAGCTGTTGCATCAAAGCCATTCATTTCTGGCATTTGTAAGTCCATAAGAATAATATCATACTCATTTTGTGCTAGCTTTTCTATGGCTATTTTGCCATTGGAGGCAATATCTCTCTCAAAGCCAAAATCATCTAATAAAGTTTTCATTAAAAGTTGGTTGAGTGCAATATCTTCTACGACAAGCACTCTGATATTCTGCTTTGCAGTATCTTGTTCCATAATTTCTATGTCTGTGGTTATGGTGGCGTTGGTTTTCTGAAAATCTAATATAAAACTAAAAGTAGAACCCTCATTTAATTTGCTTTTAACACTGATAGTGCCACCTTGCGGGATAACAAGTTGTTTTACAATGGCTAGCCCAAGCCCTGTTCCTCCATAAATGCGTGAAGTTCCGCTAGAAGCCTGCTGAAAATTCTCAAATATTCCGTCTATTTTTTCTTGTTTGATGCCTATTCCTGTATCTTTTACAGAGAATTGTATTCTTGCTGTGTTGTCATCTTCATTTACAAGATTTACGCTCACCGTAATAATTCCTTCAGAGGTAAATTTTACGGCATTGCTAATCAGATTAAGGATTATTTGATGCAAACGTATAGGGTCACCTAACAATACTGTAGGAATATTTTTGTCATATTCTTTGATAAGTTTGAGATTTTTTTCTTCTATTTTAGGTTCAAACAAATGTAGCATTGAGGCAATAGAGTCTTTGAGTTTGAACGGATTTTTTTCAAAGGTCATTTTGCCTGCATTTACTTTGGCAAGGTCTAGAATATCATTAATAAGTACAATCAGGGCATCACCGCTCATTTTTATGGCATTGAGATATTCTGCTTGTTTCGTAGAAAGTTCAGTTTTTAGTAGCACTTTCGTAAAGCCAATAATGGCATTCATTGGTGTTCTTATCTCGTGGCTCATATTAGATAAGAATTGTTGCTTAGATCTTACAGCATCTTCTGCAATAATAGTGGCATTTTCTGCAATAATGGTAGCTAGCTCTGCTTCCTTTTGTGCTTTTTCTGCTAAAATACTAGATATTTCCGCTTTTTCTTTCTCGTGTTGTGCAATAATACAAGCTACTTCTGCTTTTTCTTTTTCTTTGAGTATAGCTAGCCTACTCACTTCTGAAGTTTCTTTTTCTTTTAGTGCTGCTATCCTTTCTACTTCTGCTTTTGCTTTTTCTTGGATCATAGCAAGCATACTAATTTCTATAGCTTGTTTTTCTTTGAGAAGGGCAAGTCTAGTAACTTCTGCGGACTCTTTTTCTCTTAGCGTTGCAAGTCTAGCCACCTCTGTTGCTTCTTTTTCTTTTAGCGTTGCAAGTCTAGCAATTTCTGCTGCTTCTTTTTGTTTTTGTGTGGCAATATTAGCGAGTTCTGCTGCTTCTTTTTCTTTTTGTATGGCAATTTTAGCGAGTTCTGTAGCTTCTTTTTCTCGGCGTACAGCAATTTTAGCGAGTTCTGTTGCTTCTTTTTCTCGGTGTATAGCAATATTAGCGAGTTCTAGTGTTTCCTTTTCTTTTTGTGTTGATAGGTCATTTATTTCAATGTTTGCTTTCTCCGCCTCAAGTCTGGCACTTTGATAGTTTTCTAATGCTTCGCTCAATTCTTTTTCTATTTTTCTTTGGTCTGTAGCAATTCTTGCTACTACGACTGCGCCCAGAATATTACCGTAGGCATCTATAAAACTCGTAGCATTAAATATTACTTCTGTTTGTATTTGGTCTATGATAACAAGCGGATAATTAAAAACAGCTCCTTTTTTAAATACTTCTTGATATACTTCACAAGCTTTTTTAGGTTCTGTAAAGTAGATAGAAAATTCTGTATGAAGTAATTGTTTACGAGTTTTGTCTGTAGCCTTCATAAAAGCCTCATTCATATCCGTAATTTTCCCTTTCTTGTTAATTACAATAAGCGGATCAAGACTTGCTTCCACAAGACTGCGTACATAGTGAGGTTGATTTGTATTGATACTGCTCATTTTATTAAGTTGTTATTGTTATTGTAATTTTTTTGTTCAAACCTTCAAGGTCTTTAAGACCTTGAAGGTCTGACGAAAGGGTTGCTTTTTAAATATCTTCTAATGGTTTCCTTCTTTTATCTTTCAGTTGCTTAAAATGGGAGGGTGCAAGCCCTGTAACTTTCTTAAATTGATTTGAAAGATGCGCCACGCTACTATAATTCATTTTCCAAGCAATTTCTGTGATGTTTAACTCCCCATAAATAATCAGTTCTTTGATGCGTTCTACTTTGTGAGAGATAACAAACTGTTCTATGGTTGTGCCTTGTATTTCAGAGAAAAGATTAGCAAGATAAGTATAGTCGTGGTTGAGTTTTTCACTCAAAAAATCAGAAAAATTCACTTTCATTACTTCGTCAGAGTGATGCACCATTTCTACAACAGCATTTTTTATTTTTTCAATAAGTACGGCGCGTTTGTCGTCCATAAGGTCTAGTCCTGCAGATTTTAGCAGTATTTTTAGTTCTTCTTTTTGCATCACAGAGATATTCTCCATAATATCAACCTCACCCAAATCTACCAATACAAAATGCAATTCTAATTGTTTTAGTATGTCTTTAACCACCATTTTGCAACGGTTGGAAACCATATTTTTTATGAAAAGTTTCAATTGATATATTTTTTGAGAGCGTTTAACATAATTTCTTACAAAGATACCTTTAATTTTATTAGATATTGTTACGTAACCTTTATGCAAAGTTACACAATTCACACATTAAAATCCTATTGTAAATCAAAAATAAGCGTTCAAAACAAGCAAACTGTCAGAAAAAAAGCCTCTCCAAATACTGGAAAGGCTTCTTTATTTTATTAGCAACCGCTAATGAAATTATGCTAAAATTCTCAAACTTTGTGGATTTATTACGACCATAATTTTCTCTTCAAAAGTATAGTTTTCTCCATCAAGATGGCAAAAACCAGCTTTTTGACGTGTAATAGTAACTTTTTTGACAAGATAATTTTCGTAGAATTTTGATTTGTCTATAGTTTTCAAAAAAAGTCTAACACCAAAAATAGGCATCATCCATTTAGGAAAGGGGTTTACTAAGCAAACATTCAGCAAACCATCAGAAATATTGGCTTGGGGCGCAATGAAAGCATTATTCCCAAACTGGGCGGCATTGGCAAAAGTCAAAGAAAATGCTACTTTTGATAATTTTATTTCTTGATTATCAGCGGTTTGCATTTCTAAATGATAGGTTTCTGGGATAAAATCTTTAAAAATATGAAACGTGCTTTTGATATAATTCCAAAATCCTCGTGCCTTAGCTTTGGCAAAATGTGCGCTTACGTGGGCATCAAAGCCTATTCCTGCCGTACAAAAAAAATAATTTCCATTTAAGGTGCAGGTATCTATAATAGTTATTTGTTTTGAAATATCTGTTGAATTATCATTTATTTCACTTATTTTTTTATTGATAAAAGATAATGCGTTTGCTATTTCCAAAGGAATTTTTAGATGTCTTGCAAGCCCATTTCCAGAGCCACAAGGCACTATTCCCATTATTTTTTCTGTATTAGTCAGCACTTTTGCTACTTCGTTGATTGTACCATCTCCACCAACTGCAATAATGTAAGAAATATCAGTTTTTAGTAAATTTTGTGCTATTTCTGTGGCGTGATTAGCCCGCTCTGTAAGGAAAGTTTCAATAACAAAGTTTTTATCTAAAACCTTCTTAATCAAATCATTAAAATTAGTTTTTGCTATTCCACCAGAAATAGGATTGATGATAAAAGCTATCTTTTTAGTGTGTAGTGTGTTAGTGTGTAGTGAGTAGTGCAAGTAGTGTGTAGTGTTTTTAGTGAGTAGTGTTTTAGTGAGTAGTGTTTTTTAGTGTGTAGTGTTTTTAGTGTGTAGTGAGTAGTGTTTTTAGTGTGTGGTGTTTTTGGTACGAGTATGTAGTGTAGTATTGTTGTAAATAATGTATTCCACTACTCACTACTTAGATAACGACATTGATAATTTGTATTACAGTCCAGCGGACTGATATATTTATAGAAAACAGTTAAAAAATGTATTTCGCTCCAGCGGAGCGACACTAGCAAGGGCTAGTTTTATAAATATTGCGCTCCGCTGGAGCGAA